>JANNFZ010000322.1:0-5615 GCA_031380375.1 Hyphomicrobiales bacterium | reverse complement strand
CTGAACTGCTTGATCGTGGCGAAGTGCAAAAGCTTCTGCCCTATCTCGACTATTCGAAGGAGGCGCGCTTTCCAATTTGGGGTGCCATCCACCAGCCCCGCGCCGGAACCGTGCGCCATGATGCCGTGGCCTGGGGCTATGCGCGGGCCGCCAGCGCGCTTGGTGTTCATGTGATCGAGAATTGCGAAGTGACAGGCATGGTGATTGACGGTGGCAGCATCACCGGAGTGGAAACCTCACGGGGCCGCATCAACGCCGGAAAAGTCGGCATTGCCGTGGCCGGGCACACATCACACGTCGCCAAGATGGCGGGCCTCAAGCTGCCTGTTGAAAGCCACATCCTGCAGGCCTTTGTCACCGAGCCTGTGAAGCCCATCGTCAATCATGTCGTGTCCTGGGGGGCGGAACTCTTTTATCTCTCGCAGTCCGACAAGGGCGGGTTGGTGTTCGGCGGCCACATCGACGGCTTAAATACTTACACACAGCGCGGCCAGCTTTTCAAAATCCGCGACGTCATGGAATGTGCCGTGTCGCTCATGCCTTTCATGTCGCGCATGCGGCTGCTCAGGCATTGGGGCGGCATCATGGACATGACGCCTGATGGCGCGCCCTTCATCAGCCGAACCCCCATCCGTAATCTCTATCTCAACGGCGGTTGGTGCTATCAGGGCTTCAAGGCAACGCCAGCCTCAGGCTATACCTATGCCCACACAATCGCCCATGATGAAGAGCATGAGTTGAACCGCTGCTATGCCCTCGACCGTTTTGAAAAGGGCCGCGAATTGGACGACCACGGCATCGGCAACTGGACCTACAAGCAATGAGAATTCCCTGTCCCCATTGCGGTGAGCGCGAAGTTTCGGAATTCCGCTATGGCGGGGACGCTTCGCGTGTGCGTCCGCAACACGGCACCGGCGACCTTGTGGCCTGGCACGACTATTATTTCACCTATGACAATCCCAAAGGTCCGCACACGGAACATTGGCAGCATGTGCTGGGGTGCAGGCAGTGGTTCACCTTGCGGCGCGACACGGCGACCAATGAAATTCTGGGGGATGCGCCATGACGGCTTTTCGCAGGCGCGGAAGCGGCGGTCGTATTGATCGCACCACGACGATTCCCTTCACCTATGATGGCAGCCGCTTGTTTGGCCATGGCGGCGACACACTTGCTTCGGCGCTGTTGGCTTCGGGCAAGACACTTGTGGGGCGCAGCTTCAAGTATCACCGCCCCCGGGGTTTTCTGTCGGCCGGTGTCGAGGAGCCAAACGGACTTTTCACGCTCGGCGAATTTGGCCGCACCGAACCCAATATGCCCGGAACCCTGACGGAAGTGCATGAGGGTCTCATCGCCAAGAGCCAGAATGCCTGGCCGTCGCCGGACTTCGATGTCATGGCCGTGAACAGCCTTGCCTCACCGCTGTTTGGCGCGGGCTTTTACTACAAAACCTTCATGGGTCCGTTCAAACGATCCTGGATGTTCTACGAGCCCTTCATCCGCAAGGCGGCGGGCCTCGGCAGGGCGACGGAGCAAACTGACACGGCGCGCTATGATGTGATCAATGGTTTTTGTGATGTGCTGGTTGTGGGGGCAGGACCGGCGGGGCTTGCGACAGCATTGACAGCAAGCCGCAGCGGGCTTCGCGTTGTGCTCGCCGAACTGGATTTTGAATTGGGTGGCAGTTTGCTGTCGGGCACCAATGAATCGCTTGAACGCTGGCGCAAGTCGGCGATTGAAGAACTTTCGCAGCAACCGAACACGCGGATCCTCGCGCGGACGGTGGTGCAGGGTCTTTATGACGGCAATCAGGCACTTCTCCATACCCGTGCGGTTCCTGGCAGCGTTGCTTCCCGCAGCGAGAGCCTGCGCTTCAAGACTATCATTCATTGCAGTGGTGCTATCGAGCGCCCGTTGGTTTTTCACAATAACGACCGGCCCGGCGTGATGCTGGCGGGAGCGGTCAGGACCTATCTCAACCGCTTTGCGCTGGCCCCCCTGAAGCAAGCCGTCGTTGTCACCAACAATGACAGCGCCTATGCGACGGCCTTTGATCTTGCTGAGGCCGATGTGGCGGTGACCATCGCCGAACTTCGCGCCGCACCTTCCGGTGATCTTCTGGCCCGCGCCGCCCAACTTGGCATTGCCATTTTTCCCAACACGGGCATCGCCGATGTTGTTGGAACAAAGCAAGTGCAGCAGGTGAAACTCGGCGGCCGCCACAGCGTCACCATTGACTGCGATGTGCTCGCCATGTCGGGGGGCTGGAGCCCCAATGTCCATTTGACGTCGCATGGCGGCATCAAACCCCGCTATGATGAAAAGATCGCCGGCTTTGTGCCGGGGGAATTTGCAGCGGCGCATTTCGGGGCCGGTTCTGTGCTTGGCGAATTTGGCATTCTCGCCGCTGTCCGGGGTGGTGAAGCGGCAGCGCGGGCCAGTCTGGAATTCATTGGTCACAAAAAATCCGTGAAAGCTGTTGAACCGCCGCCCATCCGTGATGACCGGGCTTATGGCATTTCAAGCGTGTGGGGCACGGCGAGTGACGCCAAGAAGGCCTTTGTCGATTTCCAGAACGACGTGACGGCAAAGGACGTGCGGAGCACCCATCAGGAAGGTTACCTCAGTGTCGAGCACATGAAGCGCTACACCACGCTTGGCATGGGCACCGACCAGGGCAAGACATCGAACATCAATGCCCTTGCCATGATGGCGGACTTGCGCGGACTTTCAATTCAAGAGACCGGAACGACAACTTTCCGTCCGCCCTATCTGCCACTCACCATTGGCGCGTTGGCGGGCCGCAGCGTTGGACATCACTTCCGCCCGACGCGCCGCTCACCTATGCATGATTGGCATGAAAGCCACGGTGCGACTTTCATCGAGGCCGGGCTTTGGATGCGCGCCTGGTATTATGACTGGGCAGGGCCATCGCCCGAAACGGCCTATGTCAAGGAAATGCAATTGGTGCGCAAAGGCGTAGGGATCGCCGATGTGTCAACGCTCGGCAAGATCGATGTGCAAGGGCCGGGCGCAGCTGAGTTCCTCAACCGCGTCTATGTCAATGGTTTTGCCAAATTGGCCGTCGGCAAGGCCCGCTATGGCGTGATGCTCAATGACGACGGCGTGGTGCTGGATGACGGAACCACCTCGCACATTTCCGAAAACCAATTCTATCTCACCACAACGACGGCGCAAGCCGGCGAAGTGATGAGCTGGCTCGAGTATCTGCTGCAATGCCATTGGCCTGACATGAAAGTCCATGTGACATCACTGACCGATGAATGGGGCGGTATGGCGGTATCCGGGCCAAAGTCGCGGGAGACCTTGCAGCTTGCTTTCCCCGAGACGGATTTTTCCAATGAAGGCCTGCCGTACATGGGTGTGAAAGACATCACGTTCGACGGTGCGACGGTGCGGATTCTGCGGCTCTCGTTCAGCGGCGAACTGGCCTACGAAGTCCATTGCCCGGCGAATTTCGCAATCGCTTTGTGGGAGCACATCCTGCGCGCGGGCGAGCCCCTCGGCATCAAGCCTTATGGCCTTGAGGCGCTGGCCTCGCTGCGCATCGAAAAGGGCCATGTCGCGGGGCTTGAACTCGATCACCGCAACACACTTGACGATTTGGGCTTGGGCAAAATGGCGGCGAAGGAAAAGCCCTTCATCGGCAAGGAGCTTCGCCAGCGCGAGAACCTGCAAGCACCCGAGCGCAGGTCACTGGTGGGACTTGAACTGATGGAACCCGACAAGAAATTGCGCGGCGGTTCGATTCTTTTTGCGGCAACGGACGAGATCAAGGGCCATGGCCGGGGCTATGTCACGTCGGTCACATGGTCCACCGAATTGCAGAAGTTCATTGCACTCGGTCTTTATCAGGGTGGCTTGGAACATGAGGGCGAGGAAATCATCGCCGCCTTCCCGCTGAAGAACGAGCAGGCGCGGCTGAAACTTGTCTCGCCGCATTTTATCGACAAGGAAGGAGCGCGCCTCCATGCTTGACGCCCGCTCCGCCATGGCTTCAGCCAAGCCCTTTGTCAGCGAAGCGCTGACGCTGCGGGAAGCGCCGGATTTCACGATTCAGCAACTGTCATGGTTCACGACTGCTGACGAGAAGTCCCTGAAGCAAGCGCTTGGTGCCATGCCCTTGCGTGTTGGAAGCACGGCGGAAAGCGATCACGGGCTGCTCCTGCGCATCGGTCCCCGGCAGCTCTGGTGTTTTGGAAAATTACCGGAATTTTACGGCGATGTTCTTGTGACACCTCTGTCATCGAGCCGCACGCGCATTGAAGTTGCAGGGGCGAAATCACGTGATTTGCTCACTCATTGTGCAGCCATTGATTTTCATGAGAACGCATTCAAGCCCGGTCATTTTGTGATGACAGGAATTCACCACACGCCGGTCACCATCCATTGTATCGCTGAAAACCAGTTCCATCTCTATGCGCTGCGCACCTTCGGGCTTTCGGTGTGGGAATGGCTGGTGGACGCAAGCGAAGGGCTGACCAATGCGTGACATTCTTGATCTTGACCGCTACCCGCTCGACAAGGTGGGATCGCCAGCCTGGGTGGCGCTGGTGGAGCGTTGCAAGGCTGACCTTGCTGCCAACGGCATGTACAATCTCGAAGGCCTTGTGCGGCCCGACGCGCTCTCAAAATGCGTGGCTGAGATCAAGCCGGTGATGGACACGCTTTCCTTCGTCCACACGCGGGAACACAATATCTATTTCATGAAAACCATTCCCGGCCTTTCGGAGGATCATCCTGCACTGACGAAAACCAAGACCATCAATCACACGGTCTGTGCCGACCAGATTCCGCAGAGCCTTGTCATGTACATCTATGAATGGGCACCCATGGTCATGTTCCTCGGGGCCACCATGGAGAAGCAGGCGCTCTATCCGATGCGCGATGCTTTGGCGCGGGTCAATGTCATGGCTTATCGTGAAGGCGAGCAATTGAACTGGCATTTTGACCGCAGCGAATTCACCACGACCTTGTTGTTGCAGGCCCCGGAGCAGGGTGGTGACTTTGTTTTTCGCTCTGATCTCCGCACCGCCGACGATCCGAACTACGATGGTGTGGCAAAGCTGCTGCGTGGCGAAGACAAGGACGTGCAAGTGCTGAAACTTTCCGCCGGAACGCTTAACGTTTTCAAGGGCAAGAACACCGCCCACAAGGTTTCCACGATCAAGGGCCAGCGCGAACGCCTGATTGCCGTGTTTTCCTACTACGAAAAACCGGGTGTTACCTTCACCCGCGAAGAGCAGGTCGGGTTTTATGGGCGGACGGGCTGACCGGAACTGGACTAGTTTGGGTCATCCTCCCCCGCGATAGGGGGAGGTGACGCCGAAGGTGTCGGAGGGGGCGAATGACTGCTGACCCCACCCGGTGTGCAAGACGCACACCACCCTCCCCTGAAGGGGAGGGAAAAGAAATCGCATCAATCCTTGAGCTGGCTCACCAATGAATCGAGGTCTTCGGTCAAAAATCATTTGAAAACTTCACCTCACTCATCTGCAATGCCTTACGAAGATAATTTATTGCTTGCAGACAATGATCTGTAAATTCCCGCATTTCATTTGCGGATAGTTTTGCTGCTTTGTACACATCCCGAAATC
>JANNFZ010000453.1:0-9623 GCA_031380375.1 Hyphomicrobiales bacterium | reverse complement strand
GATCGCGCGTGGCATCGAAGTTCACCGCGCCGCCCGTCCGCCGCACCACCAGTACTTTTTCAACACCACTGACCTTTGCGACAGCGGCACCGGTGTTGGCTTTCAGCGGAATTTTCTTGCCGCCGCGCAGGCCTTCATCGGCAGTGATGACAAAGCGCGATTTGCAATCCTCAATGCGACCCGCCAGGCTTTCCGGCGAGAAACCGCCAAACACCACGGAATGAACGGCACCAATGCGCGTGCAGGCCAGCATGGCGAAGGCTGCTTCCGGAATCATCGGCATGTAGATTGTGACACGGTCGCCCTTCTTGACGCCGTGCTTTTTCATCACATTGGCGAAGCGGCAGACATGGTCGTGCAGCTCCTGGTAGGTGATCTTCTTGTCGTCGTAGGGATTGTCGCCCTCCCAGATGATCGCAGTCTGGTTGGCCCGTTTTTTCAGGTGCCGGTCAATGCAATTGTGCGAAACATTGAGCACACCGTCTTCGAACCATTTGATTGCGACGCGGGGGTAAGCGAAACTGGTGTTCTTGATTTTCTTCGGTGTCTTGAACCAGTCCAAGCGCCTGGCCTGCTTTGCCCAGAAGGCATCGGGTGATTTCACCGAATCCGCATAGAGCTTTTTGTACGCCGCTTCATCAACCAGCGCCTTCTTCTTCCACGCCGCTGGAACCCCATAGATTTTCTCAGACATTGCCGGACCACTCCCATGCACCAGGATTTTCCATCCCTATGGCTTCAGGATCTATAGCCCGCAATAGAACGTCTGTCTAAGTGCGCTGGAGTCCCACGGAGACTATAGCCTTGTAGCCTGCGGCTGGATCGCCCGTGATGGCCAATGTCTGGGACGCCACCTGCTCCGGTGTATTGCCAGCAAATATGCCGTCAGAGGAAAGTTTTGACCCGGCAAAAGCCGCGAGGCTGGCGGCATAGGCAGGCGTGTCCGCATAAAGTGCCGCACAGGCTGCTTCCGGCAGGGCAAATTGCGAGATGAGCAGGCTGTCCTTGACGGTGGCCGCGGGCTTCCAGCCGTTGAAAACTTCGAAATGGATGTGGGGCCAGCGGCCCGGATAGGCACCGGGGAAAATTGTGGTGAAGGGGGCAACACCTGCGCCATCCGTGAAGGCCACACCCCGGAGGTAGTTGGCGTCGGGAAGATCATAAATCGAGTATTTTCCGGCGGCATCGCAGTGCCAGACATAGATGCCGAAACCTGGGATCGGCGCACAGGCGTTGGTGACATCAACAAGCTTGATGGCGAGTTCAAGCCTGGCACCTTCTGCCAAGGCGACGAGGCCGCGCAGACTCGGCCTGATGTCCTGACGGACGATGCCTTCATCAGCGAGGACATTGACGGTTGAGCCTGAGATGGCATTGCTGCCATCGCCTGGAAATGGACCATTGGTTTCAACGGGTGTCTTGAGGCAGAGGGCTCCATCGACGGTCTTACCCGTCACATTGGCCTCGCTGTTGCCGAAGGGGCCGCCATCGCATGCGGCCAAAAGCAGGCTGGTTCCCGCAAACCCCAGGAATTTCCGGCGTGGCAGGAGGTGGGGTAAATCATGGATGAGGCCGTGGGCGTGGGACATGGGTGAACCTTTCTAAAAACAAGACGCTTGGAGAGGCAATTTCCGTCGCTTTGATGATGGGCCCACAACTGGGCTAAGGCTAACATCAAATCATGACTTCACCCCGCCACTTCGCCCATTTTCTTGCTCTCGGATTGTTCTGGGGGTGCTCGCCGTCACTGTACAAGCACCTCGCCGACATTGGCGTGCCGGGGAGCCAGACCATTCTGCTGACGGGCCTGGGTGTCGGCCTTTTGATGTGGACAGTGGCCATCTTCCGGGGTGGCGGCTTGGCCATCGACCGCGCCACTTTGCGCTATGGAGCAATCTGCGCCTTTCTCATGAACATTCCCTTTGGCATCAACCTGTTTCTGGCGGGCCATGTGCCGCCGACGGAATTGGCCATTGTCATCACCACATCGCCCTTGTTCAACTATCTGATCGCCCTGGCCACGGGCTGGGAGAGTTCTTCGCCGCGCCGTCTCTTGGCAATCATCGCAGGCTTTGCCTCCACAATCATCCTGATCCTGACGCGCGAGGGAACGTTGACGGGGAGCATTTCCTGGTGGCTGGTAGCATCGCTGGCGATCCCGCTTCTCTATTGCGTGTACAATAATTTTGCGGCGCAAGCCTGGCCGCGGCACGCCGACATCATCCGCGTCGGTGCCGCCGAGAGCCTGTTCAGCGGCTTGTTCATGGCGCCGGTGGTTTTCCTCTCGGCACCCTTCGGTTCCGAAGGCATGCCGGGGTTGGCCGGATACTGGATCCTGCTCGCTGCCGTCATCATGTGGGTTGTTGAGCGCATTTCCTATTTCACGCTCATTAACGAAAAGGGTGCGCTGTACACGATACAAGCGACCTATGTGTCGACGCCTGCCGCCGTCATCATCGCGGCGGTGTTTTTCGGTGGCGGCCAGGACCAGTGGTTGTGGGTTTCGCTGGCGTTTTTGATGGTGGCGCTGTGGCTCAACAATTCGGGGAAAGCCGCCACACAGACGTCTTCTTGATTTCCGCGTCTTCGAGATCGCGGGTCACGGGCACGGCGTAGGTTGCGATGTTGGTGAGCTTGTCCTTGGGAAGATAACTTCTGCCGGGATCGCCGATCAGCACGCCGGTGCCGCGCTGGTTTTCAGTTGCGAGCCAAGTTAAGCATTTTGCGGCAAGATATTGTTCGTAAAACAAATCTCCGACCAGTATGACATCGCAGGCCGGACCCGGCGCAGACAGCAAATCGGTGGCTGTTGCGGTGATTTCAACGCCGTTCAACGTCGCATTCAAGGCGATTGCTTCAACAGCAAAAGCATCAATGTCAGCGGCCAGAACCGATTCCGCTCCGGCCTTCATGGCGGCGATGGCAACAAGGCCGGAACCCGAAGCAAGGTCAATGACCCGTCGCCCGCGCACCAATTCCGGGTGGTCCAGCACGTGGCGGGCCAAGGCTTGTCCGCCTGCCCAGGCGAAGGCCCAGAAGGGTGGCGGCAAGCCGATTTCGCCGAGTTCATCCTCGGTCTTTTGCCAGATGGGCACGGCCTCATGAGCGAGATGCAGGCGGATTTCCGGCACCAGGGGAACCGCCAGGATTTCAGTCTGCGCACGAATGAAGTCGGCACGTTCGGCAGGCGTCATTGCCCGAGTTTCGGCGGCAATTTAAGGCCACCCATCTGACAGATGATCTGCCATTCCGCAGGTGTCACCGGCTGCACGGAAAGGCGCGAATTCTTGACCAGCACCATTTCCTGCAGTTCCTGCACGGGCTTGATTTCTTCAAGTGTGACAGGTTTCAGAAGCCCGGTCAGCGCGCGAATGTCGACGCATTCCCAGGCTGGTTCCTTGGCGGTTGAATCGGCATGGATGGTTTTGCAGACTTCGACCACGCCGACGACGGCTTTGCCGACATTGGAATGGTAGAAGAAGCCTTTGTCACCAAGTGCCATTACCCGCATGTTGTTGCGCGCCTGGTAGTTGCGGATGCCGGTCCATTCCTCGCCCGCCTTGCCCTTCGCCTTCAGCATGTCGAAGGAAAAAACATCAGGCTCCGATTTGAACAACCAGTAGGCCATCAGGCGCTCCATGGATTCTGGATGAGCCATTTCCAAGGTCTTATATCGACAGACTGAAAGAGGCCCGCCAGCGCGTAGGGGTCACGGGCGGCGACGGCTTCTGCCGCTGCTTTGCTTTCGGCCTCGATGATGATGAGGCTGCCATTGGCCTTCGCGTCATCGCCAAAAAAGGGTCCGGCCCCCTTCATCGCAGCACCAAGACCATCGAGAAAGGCCAGATGATCGGGCCTCACTTTCATGCGGATATCAAGTTGGCCGGGCCTGTCGGTGCAGATCAGGGCATAGAGCATCACAAGGGTCCTTTCAGGATTGTCGTTCGGTGGAGAGGGGCCGCGCCAGCAGGCGTTCCATCTCAACACGATAAGGCGAATTTTTGTCAATGATGGCATGGACGGCGCTGACAATGGGCATGTCGACACCATGTTTTTCACACAGGCTGACGGCAACCCGGGCGGTTGCTGCCCCTTCAACGGTTCCAGGCACAGCGCCGAGGGCTTCCTTGACGGTGAGTCCCGCACCGAGCTTCTTGCCAAAACTGTAGTTCCTTGACGCATCACTCGAGGCCGTCAGCATGAGATCGCCAAAACCGGAAAGCCCCATGAGGGTTTCGGGCCTTGCACCAAGGGCATGGCCAAAACGCACCAGCTCGGCAAAGCCCCGTGTCACCAATGCGGCACGCGCACTGTCACCAAGGCCGGCCCCAGCCGAAATGCCGCAGGCGATGGCCAGTACATTCTTCATGGCCCCGCCAATGGCAACGCCGAGCACATCATCTGTGCCATAGAGGCGGAAATTCGAAAGCGACAGCCGCGTCGCCCATTGCATGGCGCAGGCCATGTCAGGCCCGGCCAGCGTCACCGCGGTCGGCAGACCCTTCAACACGTCAGCGGCAAAACTTGGCCCCGACAAGAGATAGGTCTGATAGGCGGGAGCGGATTTCGCAGCCACTTCATGCATGAAGCGCCCGGTCTTCTGGTCAATGCCCTTGGCGGTGATAATGAGTGCGGCATGTGGCGGCAATCGAACTTGCGTGAGCAGGGACGCCACATCCTGGGCGCCAACCGCCACAACAACCGCCTCAGCTCCGGAGAGCGCACCCGGATCCGGTGCCCGCCTGCTCCAAATCGCAACATCATGGCCCGCCCTTTCGCAGACCCTGGCCAGCGCATTGCCCCAGGCGCCATTTCCAAGAATGACAATGCGGCTCACGCCTTTGCTCCCAATCGGCCGGAACCGAAAGCGGCGGCGGACGTGCCATCGAGCGGCCAGCGGGCGCGGGCTGAAACGGCAAGGCTGTCGCGCTCACCACGGGCCAGACGTTCCGCCCCTGCCCAGGCAATCATGGCTGCATTGTCCGTACACAGATGAAATGGCGGAATTTGAAGGTTGAAACCATTGGCGTCGGCCTTTTCCGCCAGCATCGAGCGCAAAGCAAGATTGGCTGCCACCCCGCCCGCCACAACAAGGGCGGGCCTGTGCACCACACCAGCATTGTCACGGAACAACGCGAAGGCATTGTGCAGGCGGTCCGCCACGGTCTCGCAGACGGCTCGCTCAAATGAGGCACAAAGGTCAGCGCGGTCCTGATCGGACATGGCCCCCAAGCCGTGAGCAGCATCACGGACGGCTGTTTTCAATCCGCTGAAGGAAAAATCACAACCGCTCCGGCCCTTCAGGGGCCGTGGCAGGTCAAAGCGCCGTGCATTCCCGCTCTTTGCGTATTTCTCAACCTGCGGACCGCCGGGGAAGCCCAAGCCAAGCAGTTTGGCTGTCTTGTCGAATGCTTCGCCCAAGGCATCATCAATGGTGGTGCCGAGGCGCAGGTAATCCCCCACGCCACGCACCAGCTGGAACTGGGTGTGGCCGCCGGAAACAAGCAGCAGCAAATAGGGGAAATCGCACGTGCCCAAGAGCCTTGGTGTCAGGGCATGGCCCTCAAGGTGATTTACCGCCAGAAACGGCAGGTTCTTTGCCAGCGCAAAGCCCTTGCCGAAGGTGTGTCCGACCAAAAGGCCTCCCAACAGGCCGGGTCCCGCCGTTGCGGCCACGCCATCAATCCCGGCATGCGCAACTTCGAGGGCTTCCCGCACAATGCGGCCCAAATGATGCACATGGGCGCGCGCTGCCACTTCCGGTACGACGCCGCCGAAGGGCGCGTGCTCTTCCAGTTGTGACAGGACGATATTGGACAGGATTTCACCGTGGCCCTCGGCGTCACGGCGCACCACGGCGGCTGCCGTCTCGTCGCAGGAGGTTTCAATGCCAAGAAGTGTCAATGTGCCTGCGGCCATGAGTCCGATGGGGCGCGTGCAGCGCGTTGGATTAGACGTTGCTGCTCTAGCATCGCCACCCTAAACTTTGCAAATGACGAAACTACGCATCGGAACCCGGGGTTCGCCCCTTGCCCTCGCCCAAGCCCAGGAAACCAGAAGCCGGCTCGCCGCTGCCCATGGCCTCCTGGCTGAGGATTTTGAGATTGTAGTGATCTCCACGACGGGCGACCGTGTCACCGACCGGCCCTTGCACGAGATCGGCGGCAAGGGCCTTTTCACCAAGGAAATCGAAGAAGCCCTGGTGGCGGGAACGATTGACCTTGCAGTACACTCCATGAAGGATGTGGCGGCAAAGGAGCCCGTGGGTTTGCGCTTTGCAGCGCTGTTGCCGCGTGAGGACCCGCGCGATGCCTTTTTGTCACTTAAAGCAAAGTCGCTTGCTGACCTGCCGCCTGGTGCCAAGCTCGGTTCATCGTCGGTCAGGCGCAGCGCACAAGCCTTGCGGCGGCGGCCCGACCTCATCATCGTGCCATTTCGCGGCAATGTCGAAACGCGGTTGCGCAAGTTAAGCGAGGGTGTGGCCGACGCCACGTTCCTTGCGGTGGCGGGGTTAAAGCGTCTTGGCCTTGCCCAGCGGATCACCAGCCTCATCGACCCGGAGGTAATGCTGCCGGCTATCGCGCAAGGCGCCATCGGCCTGCAAATCCGCAAGGGTGATGAGACAACGGCAAAGCTTGTCACGGCCGTCAATCACCTCGCCACAGACATCGCCATTCAATGTGAACGGGCCTTCCTTGCGACTCTCGATGGCTCGTGCCGCACGCCCATTGCGGGCCAGGCGACAATTGCCGGCGATATGATTACATTTCACGGCGAAACCCTGACGCCCGATGGCAAGCACGTGTTCTCGGCGACACGGAGTGGTGCTGTTGCCGATGCGGTCCGGCTTGGCATTGACGCAGCACTTGAAGTGAAAGCCAAGGGCGGCAGTCTGATCGCGTCATGAATCTCATCATCACACGGCCGGAAGGCGATGCGATTGAACTCAAGGCAAAACTCGCGACAAAGGGACATGCTTGCCGGCTCATGCCGTTGTTGAAAATCAAACCGCGCCCCGCCGTGCATGTTCCGGCAAAATTCTATCAGGCGATCTGCATCACCAGCGCCAATGCCGTGGCATCACCCATCAGCGGCGTCGATCCCGGCGACACGCCGCTTTATTGTGTCGGTCCACAATCGGCAGAGGCTGCCCGCACCGCCGGGTTTCAACTGGTCGAGGCCCATGGCGGCGATGTCAACGGGCTTGCGGTTTTTCTGGAGAACGCACTTTCCCCCGAACAAGGCCCGATCCTCTATCTCTCAGGCGCTGAAACATCGGGCGATCTTGAAGGACGGTTGCAGTCCTTAGGTTTCACAGTGGATCGCGTCATCTGTTACGATGCCGTTCCGCAGCATCCCGATGGCTTGAAAGAGGCCCTCGCTTGGGGCCAGGGTGTGCTGCTTTATTCGCAACGCACCGCGAAACTCTGGGTCGAGGCCCTCGCGCAAGAAGGCATCATTGCGCCGACACTCCGGCATTTTTGCCTGTCTGACAAGGTTGCCGCCGCCCTGCCACAGTCCTGGGCCAAATCGCTTGCAGAAACACCCGACGAATTGTCCCTGCTGGCAAGACTTGATCAGCCAAGGCAAGGCGCTTAGGCAGCAGGCATGAACATGGAATCCGATACATCCCCCGTCAAGCCAACCGTGATTGATCTCGATCCCGATGAAGTGACGGGCGACACGCAGCGCAGCACGGCAGAAGCGCCCCCAACGAAGCCGGCAAAAGCTGCGGGCAGCCGGTTGTTGCCCGTTGCTGTTGCGGCGCTGGTCATTGGTGGTGTCGGTGGCGGCTGGCTCTACCGCGACTATGTCTCCTCGTATTTTCCGTCAAACGAGATGACGGCGCTGCAAGAGCGCGTCGATGTGCTTGGCAAATCACACGAACTGTTGGGCGGCCAGATGCAGAATATCGACCGCATCAGCAGCCAGCTTGCCGCCGACTTGGATTCCATGGAAAGCAAGAACACTGGCCTTTTGACTGCGAGCAAGGAGCAGTCCGATGCCATGGCAGCCGCCACGCAACGGATCGCCAGTCTCGAAGCCGCCAATGTGGAACTGAAAACGCTTGTTGAAACGCTGCGCAACCAGCCGGTGTCCACAGATGGCGTGCCCGTGACATTGCCTGTCGATCTGGTGGCCCGCATCCAAGCTTTGGAAAAAGACGTGGCCTCGCTTAAAACACAAGAGCCGGGCCGGGCCGATACCACAGCACTCACCCAAGCCCTGTCCGACCTCAAGGCCAAGATTGAATCAGGTGTGGGCTTTGCTGATGAACAGCAACGCATTGCCCGCATGGTCCCGGCAGCGGCGGGTCTCGACATCATGGAACTGCATGCAGCCACAGGATTGCCCGCTGCCAAGACGCTGGCAGGAGAACTTGCGGCGTTGAAGCCTTCGCTTCCCGTTCCGGAAACAGCCGCACCCGCCGCCGAAGCCGGCTACTGGAACTCGATGATGGCAGCACTCTCCAGCATCATCACCATTCGCGATCTCGAAGCCACCAACTGGCAAACCATTGCCGACAAGGCCATTGCCTTGGCCGATGCGGGCGACCTGACCCAGGCTATCGCCGTCATTGACGAAGTGGAGGGGGCGCTGCCCACAGCCTTGCAACAATGGCGTGACCGGGCGGCATCACGCCTGGCACTTGAAGCAGCACTCGCAAGCGTTTCGGAATCGGTTGGCCGCGACCTCGCGGCAAGGCCGTGACGATGGTTCGCCTGCTCTGGCGCTTTGCACTTCTTTTGGTACTTGCGCTGGGTTTTGCCTGGCTTGCCGACCGCCCGGGCAGCGTGTCGATCAACTGGCTCGGCCGCCAAGTCGAAATGTCGGTGGTCGTGGCAGCAGCTTTTCTTCTCTCGGGGCTCATCGGTCTTTCCTTTGTCTGGCAATTGCTGCGCCGCCTGTTGCGCAGTCCGACGGCGGCGCGGGAATTCTGGCGTTTCCGCCGCCACCGCAAGGCTTACGAGTCACTGTCCAAGGGCATCATCGCCGCTGGTGCGGGTGACGCACAAACCGCCGCCCGCCATGCAGCCATTGCCGGCAACACGCTGTCCGACGAGCCGCTGGTCAATGTACTCGCGGCACAAGCGGCGCAATTGAAGGGCGACCGCGAGAGCATGCGCCGGGTCTTTGAGGAAATGACAAAGTCACCCGAGACCGAGGTGCTGGGCCTGCGCGGGCTTTTTGCTGAAGCGCGGCAGTCCGGCGATCTCGTGGCAGCGCTTGGCCACGCGGAAAAAGCACTCGCCCTCAATCCGCGCCTGCCTTGGGCGTCCAGTGCCGTGCTGCAAGTGCAATCAGCGCGCAAGCTTTGGCTAGAGGCGGGCAAAACACTGGAACAACAGGGCCGTTCGGGCTTGCTGCCGAAGGAAGAAGCCAACCGCAAACGCGCCGCCTTGCTCACCGCCGAAGCCCTGAACCTAGAGGACACAGACCGGGGCCGGGCCCTTGAATTGGCAAGTGAAGCGCATCGTCTCGATTCATCGCTGGTGCCGGCGACATGCGTTGCCGCCCGCTGCCATATCGCCGACGGCAGCCCGCGCCGGGCCTTCAAGGTTCTGCGCAACACCTGGGACCGCTCGAAGCACGCCGACCTTGCGGAACTTGTAGCCCACAGC
>JANNFZ010000451.1:0-7162 GCA_031380375.1 Hyphomicrobiales bacterium | reverse complement strand
CCCGCGCTGCTCGGGATTGACCTGAAGCCCGACCTGTCGGCGGAGGATGTTGCGCGCCGCCTCACAAGGCCGAGGGGCAAGGATTCCCGCAGCACCTATTTGCGTAAAGTTCTTGGCCTGTCGCCTGCGGCCATCGCCCTGATTCACGAAACGAAATCCGACAATCCAAAAATGTTGCGTTTGCAATTGAACGGGCCAAGCGGCATCGCCCGTGCCATTTCATCGGCAGGCGGTGTGGCGCGCGAAGAAGTCGATGCAGATTTTCGCCTGCGTAGATTTCCCAATACTTTTGTGGTCGGTGAAATGTTGGATTGGGATGCACCAACCGGCGGCTATCTGTTGCAAGCCTGTTTCTCGACGGCCCGTTGGGCGGCGCATGCGCTGTTGCGGGACCCCACCCCCGACCCCTCCCCGCAAAGCAGGGAGGGGTGAAACCCTAAACTCACCCCTCCCCAATTTTTGGGGAGGGGCAGGGGTGGGGCGTGAAACCACTCACTCCGGCAAAATACACGCAATCCCCGGAAAACCCGCCGCCAGATCGCGCCGTGCCTGAAGTGCTGCCTGCAAATCCCACGCATTGACTATGCCAAGGCGAAAGCCACCGGGCGGCATGTGATGCGCCGCACTTGCCTTGCCCTCATGATAAGTGATCTGGAGGCTCGAGATACCTTCACGTGCGCGAATCTCGTCCTGCAGCGCGCGCGGCGGATGCGGCGGCACCATGCCATGTCCGGCAAAAAGCGGCACGGAATAGACATCCTTCCGCATGTCATCGCGGAATGACCATCTTCCGCTTGCGTAAAGTTCGACCACGGCTTCGAGCCAGCCTGTGCCGTTCAAGTCGCACCATTGATCAGCAAAGCGCAACTGCGTCTCGATGATCCGTCCGCCAATCGTTTCAATATTGACCATGCCGGTGTAGCCAGGCAGTTCTTGTGCAATCCAGCTCCGAAGCGTTGCTGCGAGAGTATTATCCGCTGCCGCGTGAATGATCCAGCGCTCGAACATGGCACCTTGCAAGGGAATGCCTGTGGCGTGGCGCAGCCACTGCACCTCGCCTTTGACAACCGCGCAATCCGTCGAAACATGCGGGCCTTCGAAAAACGCCATCCACATCAGACCGTCGGTCATCGCAGCGCGGAAATCGCCGACATTGCGCAGGATGGCGGTGCCGTAACCCAGGCCATGCAAGTTGATGCGCGGCTTGGCAAAGACGGGAAAATATCGGGGCTCGTCGTCCCTCAGGCCGCAGGCAACGCCTTGGCTTTGTGCAATATAAAGCTTGTCGTAGATATGCCGTAGTTCCGGATGCCATTCCCAGCAATCCAGATCATCGACGGCAATCCGCACATGTTCGGGACACGCCACATCCTTGAAAAACTGCAAGCGCCAGGGATCACGGACAACAAAGGCCATGGGACAAGAATATCACCCCATGGCCAGTCGGCAATTCAATTACTTGATGGCCCACACAATGCTGACATCACTTGTCAGTGATTGCTCGCCTTGGGCCACGGGCACGGCAGCGCCATCATCGGCGCGCATGGCCTTGGCATAGACCGGAACAGGTGGCTGATATCCACCTTCGTTGACCGAAACAATGTCACCGAGCGCAAAACCACCGGCGGCTGCATAGATCTCGGCCTTGCGGCGGGCATCAGCGACGGAAAGCTTGCGCGCCTCGTCGATCATGGCCTCGGGCTTTGCGACCATGAAGTTGATGCCGTTGATCTGGTTGGAGCCGGCCGAAACAGCCTTGTCGAGAATGTCGCCGAGCATGTCGAGTTTGCGCACGACCACCGTCACCATGTTCGACACATCATAACCGACGACCTTTGGCGGTGTGCCGCCCGTCTGGTCATATTCATAACGGGGGTTCACGCTGAAATTCGACGTGGCAATGTCGCGGGGGTCGATGTTCGCGGATTTGAGCAGTGCCATCAACTCGGTCATGGTCGCTGTGTTGGCGGCCAAGGCTTCGCCCGCCGTCTTGCCGGTCGACATGACGCCCATCATGACGCTCGCCATGTCGGGCACAACCAGCACTTCGCCATGGCCGGAAATTGTGATGGTGCGGGTCATGGGGGTCTCGTCAGCAATGGCAGGAGAAATGATGAGAAGGGCAGTGGTGACGATGACCGTGAATAGTTTGAACATGGTGGGCAAGGCTCCTGATTGAGACGGGAGTGATAGCGGAAGAGTTTGGCAAAACTATGACGAATATGATCATACAATAAGAATATCTGCCGCAGTGATGCTGTAACCATTGGAAAACGTTGCAATCTTCAAAAGCGATCCGCCACCCAAATTGCCGTTGCTGTCAAACCACAGCGTTTTGTCAGTCGTGCGAAACACCAAGCGGCAGTCCGCATCATTGGCAACATTGCCGGGACCGCTGTGGAATCGACCAGGATTGAGGGC
Source organism: Hyphomicrobiales bacterium (assembly GCA_031380375.1). Lineage (GTDB taxonomy): Bacteria > Pseudomonadota > Alphaproteobacteria > Rhizobiales > Aestuariivirgaceae > Aestuariivirga. The sequence continues at coordinate 4,741 of JANNFZ010000451.1, read as the reverse complement.
TCCCGTCGGCAAGCCGCCGAAAGCTGCGGCCCGCAACTGGATGAAATCATCCGCCGCAAAATCAGTGATCACATCACCCGCTTCGTTGAGCGCCTCGAAATGAAAGCGGTCAATGCCGCCACCGCCTGTCAGCACGTCTCCATCTTTGCCGCCACGCAGGACATCATTGCCGGCCCGGCCATTGATCGTATCACTGCCGTCATTGCCATAGATGCCGTTGGCCGCACCATTGCCCACCAAAGTATCGGCAAAACCGGAGCCTGTGAGATTTTCGATGCCGATGAAAACATCTCCGACCGCAAAGCCCGTCTTGACCACCGAGCCATCAAGCGAGACCTTCACCGCTGCTGTGGCATCGCCATAGTTCGCCGCGTCTGTTCCGGTGCCGCCGTCAAGCCGGTCCGCACCCGGACCGCCAAACAAGTGGTCATTATTGCTGCCGCCATAAAGGGCATCATTGCCGGCCTTGCCGCGCAGAATATCAGCACCGACCAGTCCGCCGAGACTGTTGTTGGCGCCGTTTCCGGCAAGCTGGTCATTGAATCCTGAACCCGAGAGATTTTCAATGCCGGCGAAAGTGTCGCCATCGGCATCGCCGGTTTTAACAAGAGAACCATCAAGCGAAACCATGACGCCCGCCAGCGCCGAAGCATAGCTCGCCGTGTCGATGCCCTTTCCGCCATGCAGCACATCGCCGTCCGCACCACCGATCAGCACGTCATTGCCGATGCCGCCATAGAGCGTGTCGGTTCCGGCTCCGCCATTGAGAATGTCATTGCCGTCGCCCGCCGTGGCACCGGGATTGAGGCGATAAACAGACCCGCCGAGTTCCACCACATAGAGATTGCCATTGTTGTCCTGGCCGAAGGAGGCGATATTGGACAACGCTCCGGTTGCTGATACAATTTGCGCCGTGCGGTTGGCAAAGTCGGTGGCCACGCCATTGACCACGCGGAACGTCCAAATCTGGTTCGATACAAAATCCGCGAAAACATAAACCCCCTGCAAGCCTGCCGAGGGTCCGCGATAGACATAGCCGCCGGTCACCGAGAAACCACCTGCGGCGTCATGGCCATAGTTGTGCACAGGATCGGTGAGGGGCGGTGTGGTCGGCGGCGGATTGCCGGGCACCGTGTTGTCATAGACGATCGTTCCCTCCTTCACTTTCCAGCCGTAGTTTTCCCCGCCATTGGAAGTGGAAAGTTGGAAATTGATTTCTTCCCGTGTGCCCTGACCAACATCGCCGATGTAGAGATCGCCCGTTGTCCGGTCAAAACTGTTGCGCCACGGATTGCGCAAGCCGAAGGCCCAGATCTCGTCAGCACCTGCGGTCACACCGGCAAATGGATTGTCATTGGGAATGTGATAGTTCTTGGTGGTGTCGCCCAAAAAATCATCGCTGTTCACATCAATGCGCAGGATTTTTCCGAGCAGTGAATTCTTGTTCTGGGCATTGTTGTGGGGATCACCGCCGCTGCCGCCGTCACCGGACGCGATATAGAGCATGCCGTCGGGTCCGAAATCGATCCACCCGCCATTGTGGTTGCCGAACTCCGAATGTTCGATGGTGATGATGGGTTTCTTGCTGGCAAGACTGGCAACACCGCCGGACGCCGTGTATTCAAAGACCGAATTGTCGCCGTTTGGATCCGTCACGAAAACATAGAACTTTCCGTTCGTGGCAAAGTCGGGATGAAAGGCGAGACCGAGCAGGCCTTGCTCGCTACCCTGGTTGACATCGGCCTGGGGGATTTCGAGGAAGGGCGTGGCATTCACCGTATTGGTGGCGAGATCGAGAATTTGTATCTTGCCGGTATGGGCCTCGACGACATAGAGCGTGTTCGCAACACCCGGCGCTGACGTTGCATAGACCGTGTAGTCGAGTCCAGTTGCCACTTGTGTTGCAACAATGTCGCCGGAGTTCACATTTGTGTCGGCGCTGCTGTGGCCATAGAGCGTGTCATTGCCGAGGCCGCCGCTGATGAAGTCATTGCCGTCACCGCCGGAAATTGTGTCGTCGCCGGCCCGGCCATTCAGTGTGTCTGACCCGCCAAACCCGTTGAGGGTGTCAGGAACGCCCGGAACGTCATCTCCGTTCAGGGTATTGGCAGCGTTGGTTCCATTGAAAACAGGCACGGGCAATATCCCTCGGGTGATTCTGGTTCGCCAAACTTATACGCGGCCAAGGCGGAAATGGGGCATCGACAGGGCAAAGACCGTTGGATCGTTAAAGCCTAAAAGTTGATTTGATTGAAAGTCCGCTTGCCAGTTTCTTTTGCCATTCGACTTCGAGCGCGAGTTTTGCATCCGCTGCGACGATGTGTTGGCGGGCCAGTTCCGGGGTCAGGGCGACCAAGCCATCGTCATCGCCAATCAGCAGATCACCGGGATTGATGGCAAGACCACCAACTGTCACTTGCACATTGACGCTGCCCAGGCTCACGCCAGTTGGACCGCGCGGCGTGATGGACCGGCAGTAAACCGAAAGATCATTCCAGCCTGCGAGTTCGGCGACATCACGAACAGCACCATCGCAGACAACACCAGCAGCACCGAGGCGGCGCAAATGCCCGCCCAGTACTTCACCGAGCATGGCATGGTCCCGGTTTCCTTGCGCCTCGATCACCAAAGCATCGCCGGGCTTCACTTCATCCAGCGCCCGCAGTACCGCGCCAAAATCCGGCGGCTGGCAGTGTGCCGTCACTGCTTTGCCAAACAGGCGTGGCTGCTGCCCCGCCGGGCGCAAGGGTCTGATGGCGGGATCGATCAGGCAGGCACCGCCACTGACATCGGCGACGATGGCCGTTGGCACATTTCGCCAGCGCTCGAATTCCTCCGGAAGCACACCGGCACTCATGATTTGCCCAGGTCCTGCTTGATCAACTTGCCGAGTGCCGCCATGCCCTTCTCGATGTTTTCATCGGACTGTGAGGAATAGTTGAGCCGGGCAAAGTTGTGTTGCTGCTGCACCGGAAAAAAGGTGGCACCAGGTACATAGGCCACCTTGGCCACGGGGAAAGCCTGCTCCCGCATGAATTTGCCCGTGTCAAAGCCGTCGGGAAACCTCAGCCAGGTGAATAAGCCGCCATCGGGGTCCGAGAAAGTGACCTCCTGCGGGAAATATTGCCGGATTGCATCGAGCATGAGATTTTTCTTGCGCCGGTAGGCGGCGCGCAACACTTTGACGTGGGCATCGAGATCATAGCGCTCCATATAGAGTGATGCCGCCGTCATGTTGAGCGTGCTGCATTGCGTATCAACTGCAAGCTTCAGCAATCCCAGCTTCTCGATGATATCCTCTGATGCAAGCGCCCAGCCGAGGCGCATTGCCGGCGCAAGAACCTTGGAAAAGCTGCCGTGAAAAATGACGCGGCCTTCAGTGTCCAGGCTTTTCAGCGTCGGCATGTGAGCCCCATCATAGCGGACTTCACGATAAGGCGAATCTTCAATGATCATGAAGTTGTATTGATTGGCCAGCGCAACAAGATGCTTGCGGCGAGCCACACTCATGGTGACACCCGTGGGATTCTGGAAGTCCGGCACCGTGTAGAGCAATTTTGGCTTGAGGCCGCCCGCCAGACGCCGTTGCAATTCATCCGTTAACATGCCTTCGTTGTCCATGCCGATGGCGCAATAGGCGGGTTCGTAAGGGTTGAAGGCAATGAGCGCACCGAGGAAGGTCGGGTCTTCAGTTACGATAATATCTCCCTTGTCGATGAACATCTTGGCGGCAAGGTCAAGTCCCTGCTGGCTGCCTTGCAAGATCAGAATGTCATCGGCGCCACAGGGCGTGCCATCGCGGGTCATTCGAGCGGCGATTTGCTCCCGCAATCTCGGAATTCCGTTCGAGGCCGTGTATTGCAGTGAAACAGTTCCCTGGTCGAGAATCGCCGACTGGTAGACCTCATGCAATTCCTTTGTCGGGAAAAGCGTTGCATCCGGATAGCCCCCGGCGAATGAAATGATGCCGGGATCGGATCCGAATTTCAAAAATTCCCGGATGGCCGATGGTTTGACAAGTTCCATGCGGTTGGCGGTGTGGGGCAGTTCCATTCATTTTTCCTCATGCGGTCCCGTCAGGTTGAATGACAAGGCCATGCGCCGCAACCCCATTATTGACCAGTTCCCCTCAGTTTCCTGCATTGCGCCCATCATTCGGACGCAGGGGATGATGTTTACTGGCCATTGAGTTTGTGGCGCAAATTTGGCATACGCCACCCAACCTGAAGCCCATTGGCAGGGAAGCGCGTGTCTCCGAGGTCTTGTACCGGGGCAGCGGCCAACGGTCGGGAATAGGGGAACATTCAACTTTTCAATCAGGGATACCCTTCCATGAACACAGCACTTTGGCTGATCGTCCTGGCTGGCGCGCTTTCCATCGTTTACGGCATCATCACCACCCGTGGTTTGATGGCCGCCGACGCTGGCAGCGCCCGCATGCAGGAAATTTCCGCCGCCGTCCGCGAGGGCGCATCGGCCTATCTCAAACGCCAATATACCACGATCGCCTATGTCGGCGTGGCGATTTTCATTCTGGTTTTCCTCCTGCTCGGCAAGTTTGCGGCGGTGGGTTTTGCCATCGGTGCCATTCTGTCGGGCCTCGCTGGTTTCATCGGCATGAACGTGTCGGTGCGTGCCAACGTGCGTGTGGCGCAGGCCGCAACCAAGTCGCTGGCTGGTGGCCTTGACCTTGCCTTCAAGGCGGGTGCTGTAACGGGACTACTCGTGGCGGGCCTCGGCC
>JANNFZ010000312.1:0-1571 GCA_031380375.1 Hyphomicrobiales bacterium | reverse complement strand
GGGGGACCCCCTCTCCGCCAGTCGACGCCGTTTGCAGCGAGATATTATCCCGTGTGTGGATATCGAACTTCAGCACGATTGTCTGGCCGACAGACCCAGTCCTTGATTTGCGGGCGCGGACCGTGCCGAAGATTGTTTCGGAGGCGCGTTCGTCTCGAAAGATGACAGGGGGTCCAGCACCAAGAATTGCGGTACGTGTTCGCGGTTGAAACTTTCCGCAGGAACTTCACCGACTGAAATCAATTCCGCGTCTTGTCAGTTTTCCAGGAAATCCATGCTGCGGGCGATTGTGCGGGCGATGGCCTTGTCGGCGTGTACTTCCTTGGCAAAGGGTTCAAACGACACAAGTCCCTTGTAGCCGGCGGCCATGAGCCGTTGCACCTGACCCTTGTTATCGATCATGTCGTTCTGGTCGATCATGGCGCGCTGGGCGTCGCGCATGGTGTCGCGCGTGAAGCGCCTGTCCGAAACACCCGAGACATGAATCAATCCTGTGCGATCGGCAAAGACTTGGGCTTCACCCGCCACATGATGGTGGAATGTGTCGTGGGTGATCTTGAAACGTGATTTTCCGCCGACAGCATCAATGGCCGTTATGGCTTCGGCCTTGAGGCGCAGGGAACATTCGACAAAGCCCAAGGGCTCGACGCAGCCCACCAAGCGATGGTCCTTCAGGATCCCCTTCAGGCCATTCAACCCCTCGTGCAGGCCATCGAGCCGTTCTTCCTGGGATGGGCGAAATTTCGTGTCATTGGTCGGAACGAGAATGAGGTTCTTGGCACCGCACAAGGCCGTATATTCCGCCAGCTTCCTGGCTTCATCTGCTTTCTTGCCGTTCCACTGGTTCCAGCGCTGCAAGGCGTTGACATTGACAATGGTGATGCCCCTTTCCCTCGCCATCCGGGCAATGGCACTGGCGTTTTTGTTGCCCATTTTTGAGATGGCGATGTCATTTCGGATTTCGACCGCCGTCACGCCCAGTCGCAGCGCAAGATCGAAGAACGGCGGGTAGTCAAGGCGTGGCGCCACCATGTGGTTCAGGCAAAATTGCATAGGATGTCTCCGAAAGGTCAGGCCGCGTCCTGGAATTCAGCGCCGGTTTTGGCACCTGTGATATAGGCAACAACGTCCTGGCCGCTGGTCTCTTCCTTGCGCAGGTTGGCGACCATGCGCCCGCGGCGGAAGACAACGATGCGGTCCACGAGATCGAAGACCTGGCGCATGTTGTGGCTGATCAGGACTAGGGGCTCGCCATTGGCTTTCAGTGTCTTGACGATGTTTTCGACCTGCGCCGTTTCCTGCACGCCAAGGGCCGCTGTTGGTTCGTCCATGATGATGAGTTTGGAGGCAAAGGTTGCAGTGCGGGCAATGGCCACGCATTGGCGCTGGCCGCCCGACATGTTGCGGATGGTGTTGGAGAGCGACGGAATCTTGACCGCCGTCCGCTCCAGGGCAGCGCGTGTTGCGTCGCGCATGGCCTTGCGGTCAAGGATGGAAAAGGGTCCGAGTTTGACAAGGAATTTCTCGCGGCCGAGAAACAGGTTCGACGGCACGTCAAGATCATCGGCGAG
>JANNFZ010000296.1:0-2357 GCA_031380375.1 Hyphomicrobiales bacterium | reverse complement strand
GGCCGCGACCGGCGCCATCATCGGCCAGAATTCCAAGGTCAAGACGCGCAATGCCGTGCTGATCGGTGCGGGCATCGGTGCGCTGGCCGGTGGCGGCATCGGCGTCTACATGGATAACCAGGAAGCCAAGTTGCGCGAGCGCCTGCGCGATTCCGGCGTGTCGGTCACCCGCGTTGGTGACTCGATTGTGCTCAACATGCCATCCAATATCACCTTTGATTCCGGCGAGGCCGACATCAAGCCGCAGTTCTTCGACACGCTGAATTCCGTGGCCCTGGTGTTCCAGGAATTTGACCGCACCTTGATCGACGTTGTCGGCCACACCGATGCCGACGGTTCTGACGAATACAACGAAGACCTGTCGCGCCGCCGCGCCGTGGCCGTGGCCCGCTACATGACGGCCCAGCGCTTGAACCCCAACCGCTTCCAGGTTGAAGGCCGTGGCGAGGCAGAGCCCATCGCCTCCAATGCCTCGACCAGCGGCAAAGCCCAGAACCGCCGCGTCGAAATCGTCATCGCACCATTGACTTGAGTGCTGTGACGGCGGCGCGGTTCACCCTCACTGCACCAGCCACTGACCTCGCAAGTGCGGACGCCCTGGCTGACGCCATCGATCAACACTTCGCCATTTCAGCACTCGCCGTCAGCGTCAACGAAACCGACGAGACGCTGAGTTTGTGGGCTGTGACGGGCTGGTTCGAAGACAAAGCCTCGGCAATTCACGCCCGCGACACGCTTGGCCTCGCTGCTGTGATTGCACCTGTGCCCGATGTGGATTGGGTACGGCGCTCGCTGGAAGGCTTGGCTCCGGTCACGGCCGGGCGCTTCTTCCTTCACGGCTCCCATGACCGGGCCCGCCGCCGCGCTGGTGGCGTCTCCCTCGAAATCGATGCCGGAACAGCCTTCGGTACCGGCCATCATGGCACCACGGCAGGCTGTCTTCTCGCACTTGATCACATCCTGAAAAGCAAGCGTCCGTCCCGCATTTTCGATCTTGGTTGCGGCACAGGCGTGCTCGCCATCGCCGCCGCCCGCGCCACGGGCCAGTGCGTTCTGGCCACTGACATTGACGCTGAAGCCGTGCGCGTGACGCTTGCCAACGCGGCACTCAATCATGTGCGGCCGAGCTTACGCGGTTACACAGCGGCTGGCTTGCAGCACCCGGCCATCCGCGCGGCGGCACCCTTTGACTTGATTTTTGCCAATATTCTTGCCCGGCCTCTGGCCAGCCTTGCCCCCGGTCTGTCGGCCCTTTTGGCCCGCGGTGGCCGCCTCATTCTTTCCGGCCTAACCCGCGATCAGGTGCGCTGGATCAAGGCCTGCTACCTTGCCCGTGGCCTCGCACTGGAGCGGACGCTGTTCCTGGGCAACTGGGGCGTTGTTGTCCTGCGCAGAAATGCAAAACGCCCGCCCCGTGACCGGCGTTTCGAATTTGGTTCTCGCGGCTCCGGTCGGGACAGCGGCCGAAAGCGCAGGGCTTAGATGCCCCAGACGCTGCGGGTGATTTAGCCACGGCGCAGGCCGATATCGGCCAGCAGGCGGTCGTCAAGCTGCATCAGCTGGCGCTCGGCGCGGCTGCGCGCCATGTAGTTCCTGAAACGGCCCAACAGGCCTGCCACATCACCCAGACCCTGGTTGCGGATGGTTTTGCGGTTCAATGTGAGTGTCGTCATGGCTTTCGTCCTTCTATGATGCAGACTTGACCCCCTGGCCAAATCCGCGGAAATTCTTGTGCGCCGCACAATACAAAGGGTAATCTAGGTTGTAGGTGCCGGTTCCACCAGCGCGGTTTCGATCCCTGAGATATGCGTAATTTGCATGCCATAGTTCATGATGCGTTAATCTTGAGGACGCGCCTTGCGATGCAATAAATCACGTAAATAAGACGATATTATAGCGAGATACCGGGTGAGCTGATGAATCTCTGATTTTCCTGAAAACGACACAATTCATGCGATTATGTCGTAATTTGGCCAGTGTCCATGAGAAATTTGGATGGGTTGTCTTGAGATTATGCTGCATCGCAAACAAAAATGCCCGGCTTGGACCGGGCATTCGATTCTTCGGCTATTTTGACTGCTAATCAGGAAACCACAAGGTTCCCTGCCGAGGTGCGACCGGTGCGCTGGTCTGTTACCAATTCGAAGCTGATTTTCTGGCCGTCATTCAGGCCTTTGAGACCAGCCTGCTCAACCGCCGAGACGTGAACGAAAACATCCTTGCCGCCGTCGTCCGGCTGGATGAACCCGAACCCCTTCTGGGTGTTGAACCACTTCACTGTGCCACTGGGCATGTATTCAAGTCCTTTGGTTGTGTTGCACAAACCGTTCGACGGCGAACTTATGATACAGGATTTG
>JANNFZ010000285.1:0-2765 GCA_031380375.1 Hyphomicrobiales bacterium | reverse complement strand
GTTGAACGAATAGGTCTCGATTGCCGCTTTTGCCGCCGTCACCATGATACGCTACTCCACACACAAACTTGTACTTAGATCATGGTGAAGTAACAGGTTTAACACCGGGTTAAGGCCGCACTTGTGTTGGGGAGGCCCCCTTTCTATACCGCCGTCAAGCAGTTTTGGAGTTATTATGGCCGGCCATTCGCAATACAAGAACATCATGCACCGGAAAGGTCGGCAGGATAAAATCCGCTCGAAGATTTTTTCCAAACTGTCGCGGGAAATCACCGTGGCGGCCAAGGCCGGCTTGCCTGATCCCGATGCCAATTCAAGGCTTCGCCTCGCCATCCAGAATGCGCGGGCCGAAAACCTGCCAAAGGACAATATCGACCGGGCCATCAAGAAGGCGCTTGGCGGTGACGCCGGCAGCTATGACACCATCCGCTACGAAGGCTATGGCCCGGGGGGTGTTGCCGTCATCGTCGAGGCCCTGACCGACAACCGGGCGCGCACCGCCCCCAATGTGCGGAGCTACTTTGCCAAGTACGGCGGCAACCTCGGTGAAACGGGTTCTGTGTCCTTCATGTTCAACAAGGTGGGTGAGATCATTTATCCAGCCGCCGAGGCCTCGGCCGATGCCATGCTGGAGGCGGCCATTGATGCAGGAGCCGATGATGTATTGAGCGAGGCGCAAGGCCACACCATCACTTGCGCCTTTGAAAGCATCGGCGAAGTGTCAGCGGCGCTTGCGGCGAAGTTTGGCGAAGCCCTGACCGTGAAGATTGTGTGGAAACCCAATGTCACCGCACCTGTTGATTTCGAAAAAGCTGAGAGCCTTTTGAAACTGGTGGACATGCTGGACGAGGATGACGACGTGCAGCACGTCTTCACCAATGCCGACATTCCCGACGACGTGATGGAAAGATTGGCTGCGCCATGACAACACACCGTTTCATTCCCGAACACTATCACGCAACACTGGGGCGCCATGCGCCCGTCATGCATGTCGCCGATGGCGACAGCGTCATCACGCGCACCCTTGATGCCCATGGCTATGACCATGACAATGTGTTGAAGGGCCCGGACACCAACCCGATGACCGGGCCGTTTCATGTCGATGGCGCGGAGCCTGGCGACACTCTCGCCGTCGAGGTGAAGCGCATTCACATGACGCGGGTGATGGGCTGGACACGGTCGGGTTTGGCGTGGAATGTCGTTGACCCCGCAGTAGTTCGCGACTTGCCAATGCGCGACAAGATTTTCTGGCGCATTGACGGCAACCAAGGCGTGGTGCGGCTTGAAGCGCCACCACCAGCATTGGCCGATTGGTCGGTTCCGCTGCAACCGATGATCGGCTGCTTTGGCGTCGCCCCCGCCAACGGTGAGATGATTTCGACGGCGACCAGCGGACGCCACGGCGGCAACATGGATTACCGGCGTTTCGGCGAAGGCAGCATTGCCTATTTCCCCGTGGCGGTGGCGGGCGCGTTGTTCTGCCTTGGCGATGTGCATGCGGCACAAGGCGACGGCGAGATCGCGGGCACCGGCATCGAGACGAGCGCCGAAGTGGAATTTGTGGTGCGTGTGCTGAAGGGCCGGGCCATCGGCTGGCCGCGCGGCGAGACGACGGAAAGCATTTTCACAGTGGGCAATGCGCGGCCATTGGAACAGGCGCTGCAGCATGCAACAACAGAAATGCTGGCGTGGCTTGAGCAGGATTTTGGATTGGACAGGGTGAGTGCCGCGCATGTCATGGGCATGCATGTGCGCTACGACATTGCCAATGTGTTCAACCCGGCCTTCTCGGTGGCTTGCCGGTTGCAGAAACCGGCCCTCGCGGGATTTGCGCGCCGGGTTTAGTCTCTCGCCATGGTACGAATCATCGGGCTTGATCCGGGCTTGCGCAACACGGGCTGGGGGGTCATCGAAGTTGAGGGCACGCGGCTCATCTATGTGGGTGAAGGTGCGGTGCATTCCGACGCCGACGCGCCACTTGCCGAACGCTTGTTGCAAATCCATCAAGGCGTGCTCGCGGTGGTGCGGGAGTTCCAACCTGATGAAGCGGCGATCGAGGAAACCTTCGTCAACGCCGATGCACGGGCGACGTTGAAGCTCGGTCAGGCGCGGGGTGCCGTCATGCTGGCACCGGCCATGCTCAAAATTCCAGTTGCTGAATACGCGCCAAACCAAGTGAAAAAATCCGTGGTGGGGGCGGGCCATGCCGAGAAGCAACAGGTGAAACATATGGTAAAACTGCTGCTGCCCAAGGCGGCGCTCAGGACCGTTGATTCAACCGATGCGCTGGCCATTGCCATCTGCCACGCCCATTCACGCGGCGCGCAAAGACTGGCGGAAATTCTGGCGCGTTCTTGACTTGTTCACGGTTTTGTGGAAGTATTACTTTTTTGGCGAGAAGTAATACCATGCGTGTGACATCCAAAGGCCAGGTGACAATCCCGAAGCATGTGCGGGAAAAACTGGGCATTGAACCTGGTGATGAGATTGGCTTTCGCGAGGAGGGCCAGGCCATCATTGTTGAAAAAGAAAGCGCCAACGAAGGCCAGAATGCCGGTGAGCTTTTGTTCCGTCATTTGGTCGGCAAGGGGCCGGCGTTGCGGAAAGGGAGTCCGGCGATGACCTCGGAAGACCTCATGGAACTGACGCGCGGGCCCTTCAATGACCTCGACGCTCATTGACACCAATGTGCTGGTGGACGTGCTTGAACGGCGTGAACCCCATGTCCATTGGGTGCACAGGCAGTTTGTCGAGTTGGCGAAAAA
>JANNFZ010000446.1:0-3683 GCA_031380375.1 Hyphomicrobiales bacterium | reverse complement strand
CGAACTCCCGTTGCCAGTCAAGATCCTGCAAACTCACTCCAAAAACCTTGATGTGAAGTCTCTGAAACACATCATAACACAATGAATAAGCTTGCAATTGCAGTGTCGATCCATGGGCTCCAGGGATATGATCCCAGCCCTCGGGATCAGGCACACCGGATTTTCCTGTATAGGGATAGATCACCCAAACCGCCCTGCCCTTGACCTTTGCCGGGTTCACAAATGTGCCGTCGGTGGCGGGCAATTCCAAATCCGGCAGGCGCATGCTCAGCCCTTGTCGCGCAGCAGCCGCGATTTTTCGCGGTTCCAGTCCCGCGTCTTGGTTGCGTCGCGCTTGTCGGCTTTTTTCCTGCCGCGGGCGAGTGCGATATCAACCTTCACGCGGCCCCTGACGTTGAAAAAAATCTTGAGCGCCACAACAGTCAGGCCTTCTCGCAAGACCCCCACCGAAAGCCGGTCGATCTGCTTCCGGTGCAGCAGCAGGCGGCGCGGGCGCTTTGGCGCGTGGTTGAAGCGGTTGGCCTCGCGGTATTCGGGGATATTGGAATTGAGCAGGAACAGCTCATTGCCCTTCATGGCGGCATAGGATTCGCCGAGGTTCACATGGCCGACGCGCAGTGACTTGACCTCGGAGCCGACTAGCTCGATGCCGGCTTCGAAGAACTCCATCAACTCATAGTCGAACCGGGCCCGGCGGTTGTCGCCCTTGACCGTAATGCCGCCAGCCTTCGCGGGCTTTTTTGCACCGCCGCTTTTCGATGACATTTCAGTTCAGGAGACCTGCGTGGGTCATGGCATCACGCACGATCTTCTTCACGCCATCGCTCACCGGCACCATGGGCAGGCGCGCATCGGGTGTGCAATGTCCGAGCAGGCTCACGGCATATTTGATCGGCGCCGGGCTGGTTTCCAGGAACAGTGCGTGATGCAGCGGCATGAGGCGGTCCTGCAGTTTCAGCGCCTTGCGATAGTCGCTAGCCAGAGTTGCCTCCTGGAATTCGGCGCACAGGCGCGGTGCCACATTGGCGGTCACGGAAATGCAACCAACACCGCCGTGGGCATTGAATGCGAGTGCGGTGCCGTCTTCGCCGGACAATTGTATGAAACCCTCACCCGTCATCAGGCGCTGGCGCGATGGTCTGGTAAGATCAGTGGATGCGTCCTTGGTGCCGACGATGTTGCGGCAGTCCTTGGCCAGGCGGTCGAGTGTTTCCACAGAGATGTTGGTTACGGTGCGGCCCGGCACGTTGTAGACAAAGATTGGAATATCAACAGCCGCAGCAATGGCCTTGTAGTGGGCGTAGAGCCCTTCCTGGGTCGGTCTGTTGTAATAGGGGCAAACGATCAGCGCCGCATCTGCGCCAGCCTTCTTGGCGTGCGACGCATATTCGATGGCTTCAATTGTGTTGTTGGAACCAGCACCGGCAATCACCGGCACCTTGCCCTTGGCTTCGGCCACACAGATTTCAATGAGGCGCTTGTGTTCATCCGGTGTCACCGTCGGGCTTTCACCCGTCGTTCCCACGGGTACGAGGCCGTGGCTGCCCTCTTTGATCTGCCAGGCCACGAACTTGCGGAAGGCGTCGAAATCGACGGCACCATCCTTCATGGGGGTGATCAGGGCAGGAATGGAACCACGGAAATTCACGACAAACCTCATCGGTAAGGAGTTGGCAACCATAGGGATTTAGGCTCTGGATTGCCGCTCATTCCCCAATGCTGTGGCACCATAGTCGTTCGTGGCAGCGCGGGCAAGCAAGGCGAAAAGGCCAATCGGGTCTTTCATTCGGCCCAAAAGCCGTCTTAATCGCCTTCTAACCCCCGGAATCACCACGTGCCCGAGGATAAAGGAACCATGATTTGACGACGACCGACCATACGCGCCGCCAATTTCTGAAAGGCCTGCTGGCTGCAACAGCCATTGCTGCCACGCCTTTTGGCGCAAGCTTGGCCGAGGCATCGTTGGGTCCGGCGGTCGCCGCTGTCAAAGCCGCGCTCGAAGGAAACTTCAGCGAGGCAGGTGCGTTGGCAGCGCAATCGGGCGACAGTGCCGCCATCAAGCTCGTCGAACTCATTTACCTGAAAGAACATGGTGACGACGCGGGCTACACGCGCGTCATGAATTTTCTGGCGGCCGCCCCCAACTGGCCGCTCAGCGACGTATTGAACAAACGCGCCGAGCAGGCGCTTTATCAAAGCGGTGAAACTTCGCTCTGTCTCACGCATTTCGGAAGCCGCACACCGGCAACAGCTGAAGGCTACCTGGCTCTGGCGCGCGGCCACTATGTCGCAGGCCATGTCGAGGATGGCAAGTCGGCGCTGCGTGGCGCCTGGCTCAATGCCGAAATCAGCGCTGACCTTGAGAAGGCCATCGCCAGTGAGTTTTCCAGCCGGTTGACGGACAGCGATCACCGGGCCCGCCTTTGGCGTCTGATCTACGCCCAGGAAGCGACGGGTGCCTTGCGTTTCGCCAAGCAGCTGGGCGGTGAATACACAACAATTGCCAAGGCGGCACAGGCGCTGCTGCAAGGCAGCAGCAATGCCGAACGGCTCTACGGCGGTTTATCCTCGAAGAACCGGGGCATTCCGGCCGTGCGCTATGCGCTGGCCCGCTACTACCGCAGGCTCGAACGGTTCGGCAAAGCCCGTGGCGTATTGGTCGATGCACCGGCAACGGCTGCCGAAATGGGCGATCCGGCCGCCTGGTGGACGGAACGCCGGATCATTGCACGGCGTTCCATCGGCCCCACGCACAAGGAAACCTGGGCAACGGGCTACAGAATCGCCAGCCAACATGGTCTCACATCGGGCAACGACGCCATTGATGCCGAATTCCTGGCGGGCTGGATTGCCCTTCGTTACTTGAACGCACCGGATACGGCAATGAAGCATTTCGTGGCGCTGAAGGCGATTTCGCCGACCCGCACCGACAAGGCCCGCGCGCAATACTGGATTGGCCGGACGCATTTGGCAGCCGGCAACAAATCCGCCGCCAAGGAAGCTTTCAAAGAGGCCTCGCGCCACACCACGATCTACTACGGGCAATTGGCGCGTGAACACCTGGAGATTGGCAATGTTCCAGAGAAAATCGACAGCGGCGACACGACCGCTGCGGCGCGCGATGCCGCTGAACGCGATGAAGTGATCCGCGCCTTCCAGCTGATGGCAAAGGCCGGCACCAAGCGCCACCTTTATATGTTCCTGCTCGCCATTTCGCGGCGCTTCGACAGCGTGGCCGAGATGAACGCTGCGGCGGCCATTGTGCATGGCACGGCTGGCACGTCGCTCGCCCTGAAGCTCGCCAAGGCGGCAGGCATTCGCGGCATCGACATCGACAGCTATTCCTATCCGATCCGTGGTCTTCCGCAATGGAAGCAGATCGGCAAGCCTGTGGAAAAATCATTGGTCTTTGCGCTCTCCCGCCAGGAAAGCGAATTTGATCCGGAAGCCGGCAGCAAAGTCGGCGCGCAAGGCCTTATGCAGTTGATGCCGGGCACAGCAAAGCTCATCGCCCGCCAATATGGTGTGGCCTACGCGCCAAGCAAACTGACGGGCGATCCCGCCTACAACGTCAAACTCGGTGCCGCCCATCTTGCCGATCTCGTCGAGGATTTTGGCGGCAGCTATGTATTGACACTTGTGGCTTACAACGCAGGACCGCGCCGCGCCAAAGAATGGGTGCA
>JANNFZ010000261.1:0-15121 GCA_031380375.1 Hyphomicrobiales bacterium | reverse complement strand
CGACTATGACCAGTCGATGGAACTGGCCCGCCAATGGGCAGTGAAGGCGATTGCCTGCGACGACGGCGATTCCTGGGCCCATTGGGCCTTCGCCTTCTACCATTTGTATAGTTTGAATCATGGTGTGGCACTGGAAGCCTTCCGCAAAGGCCTCGGCTGCAATCCCAACGATGCCGAGGTAATGACTGACTATGCTCTTTGCCTGAGTTACGCGGGCAAGGCGGAAGAGGGCATCGAACAAGCGCTGAAGGCCATGCGCCTCAATCCGTATCACTATGAATGGTACACTTCTCAGCTGGGCCAGATCTATTTCGATGCGCGGCACTACGACAAGGCCATCGCCACTTTCGCCAGCCTGCGTTCGCTCGATAGCGCCCTCATGCGGGTCTATCAGGCCGCCAGTTTCGCTGCCGCCGGAAACCTGCCGCAGGCCGCGAACTCGGTGAAGCGGGTTCTCGAACTCGACCCCGGTGCCACACTTGAAAAATGGACCGATCCGAAGCTCGCGCCCTATGGTGATGCGGCAAGCCGCGCGCATTTCCGCCAGAATCTCCACAAGGCTGGCCTGCCGTAGCGGGCCGCGCGGCATGACGAATAAGAGCGTCATCACCGTTCTTCCGTGTGGTGATGCAGCGCATCGATGCGACGGGAAAAGATTCGTAGTGGTTGGGCGGGCTGCTGACAATGTCGGTATGGTGTTCTCCTGTGATTGTGAGAATGGCACCGGTTGCCGCTTAGGTCCTTGGCGTGGATCTCAAGAGTTGTGAAGCATTCTGAAGTTCGCTTTCCGGAGGGTTTCGGTTATCGTGCCGCCCGGGCGGGAACTTGGTGAATGGACATGCAGTTCGGGAACTACCGGCTGAAACGTGCTGAACGGCTGCTGGTGGGGTCCAAAGGCCCGGTCGAGCTTTCGGCGCGCTCCTTCGATATTCTCGCGTTGCTCTTGGCAAATCCGGACGTGGTGATCAGCAAGGGTGAAATCTTCGATGCGGTCTGGCCCGGTGTGGTGGTGGAGGAGAACACGTTGCAGGTCCACATGTCGGCGCTGCGCAAGGCGCTTGATGCCGGCATGATAACGACAGTGCATGGAAGGGGGTACAAATATTCAGGGCCGAGGCCCGTTGCGGCAGCGGCGGCGCCTGCTGTGAAGGAGGCTTCGCCGCCGCCCAAACCATCCATCGCGGTTCTGCCCTTCGACAACATGAGTGGCGACAGGGAACAGGACTATTTCAGCGACGGAATCACCGAAGACATTATCGCCGAACTTGGCAAGTTCAGGGAGTTTCTGGTTATCGCGCGAAACTCGTCTTTCCAGTTCCGGGGCAAGGCCAATGACGTGTCAGAGGTGGCGAAGAAACTAGGCGTCCAATACGTCGTCGAAGGCAGCGTGCGAAAAATCGGAAACCGGGTGCGGGTCAGCGTGCAGTTGATCGACGCATCCTCGACGGCCCATATCTGGGCTGAACACTATGACCGCGAACTCGACGACATTTTCGCAATCCAGGACGAGATCACCCAGATGATATCGGCCCGGCTTGCGCGGCAGGCCAGGACTGCCGTCACGTCACGTGCCAAGAGCCGCCCGACCGGCAACATGACGGCTTATGACTGGTACTTGCGGGCGTTGCAGATGACCGGCGTCTATGACACGGTGCTGGGGGCAGAACCCTTTCTGCAGAAGGCGGTGGTGTTGGACCCGGGGTTTGCCGGGGCCCATGCCATTCTCAGCTTTGTTGAGTCGATCAAGGTTTACTGGGACAACAATCCCGACCATCTGCATGCCGGACTTGGCATGGCCATAAGCGCATTGCAGATGGACCCGGAAGAAACCTACGGGCATCTCGCCGCCGGCTTTGCCCTGCTCTACCTGCACCGCTTCAAGGAAGCCGAAACCAGCCTTGATCGCGCGGCCACCCTTAATCCGAATGATCCGTTCGTGCGCAGCATACGCGCCCTGCTGCTCAACTACACCGGCAGGCCGGAAGCGGCGCTTCGTGAAATGGACGAGGCCCAACGCCGCGACCCCTTCGCTGTGGGTTGGTTCGAGGACTTTCGCGGCATCATTTTGACCACGGCCGGGCGCTATCGCGAGGCGATCGCCTGCTACGGGAAGATGGCAAGCGTGCCATCGTGGTCATTGGTCCATCTTGTCGTGTGCCATGACGAACTCGGGGAGGTTGAGCAGGCGAAAGCCAACTTGGCAAAGGTCAAGGCCTGTTGGCCCGCTATGACTATCGACGAGATTCTCGACGTCGATGACGTCTTTGAGGATCCCGCCGTGTTCGCGCGCTACCGTTCAATTCTGCAGCGCGTCGAGGCCAATACATAAGTTGCGCGGCAGCCTCGCTTGACTTTGCACCGCCGCCGCCAACCCGCAGGCCCCTGCCTTGGAGACATTGGAAAGATGTTCAAAGATGTTTGAAGCCATTCAAGCACGGCGCGCGGATTTAATGATGGTGCTGGCCTACGCGACGGATCTTGCAACAGGTCAGTCGAGGGACTTCGCGCTCAAGTCCTGCGTATTGGCGATGCGGTCTGGCCCGGCCTGGGGATTGGCCGGGGCGTTTTGTATTTCATGGGTTGATTGTGGGGCAGTCTGCACTTCCGCCCTTGACCCAATGCAGACATCGTCAAATTTCCCACTGGCTTGAATTCACTTGAATAGGCCGATCATTTCATGGTCGTTGCTTGGTCAGACTTGACTTAGCCCGCTTTGGGTCACCATGCTGCCGAACGCCACCCGGCCCGAACCGCGCCAAACAATCGACATCGCGTGGTCTCAGCGGCTTGTCATTGTGGTTCGGCGACGGACTGGATAGGCGGAGCTGGCGGCAAAGAGAGGGAGTGGTGGCATGATCGATCTTAGTGGCAAGACCGTCCTAGTGACGGGGGGGTCGCGCGGCATTGGCGAGGCAATTGTACGAGCCGTCGCTGCGGCGGGGGGAAACGTGCTCCTGCATTACGGCAAAAGCCGCAGGGCAGCGGAGACGATCCAGAAGGCGATCGGACGGGAATCCTGCCAGCTGATCGAAGCCGATCTCGGCGAAGTCCAGGCGGCAGCCGATCTCTGGCGGGCAGCAACAGCTTTGGTGCCGCGCATCGATGTGCTCGTCAACAACGCGGGCATCTTCGAGGCACTTCCGGTAGATGCCCCGAGTGAGACTTGGCGCCGTGCCTGGGCGCACGTCATGCAGGTGAACCTCTATGCGCCGGCCGAACTCTGCAAGCTGGCAATCCTCCATTTCCGCAACCACGGCGGCGGCAAGATCATTAATATCGCCAGCCGTGCCGCCCAACGAGGCGACGCACCCGACCAATGGCCCTATGCCGCATCGAAAGGCGCGCTCGTGGCGCTGACGAAAACCATTGCGCGTGGCTATGCCAACGCCAATGTCCTGGCATTTGCGATTGCACCGGGCTTCACCGATACGGATATGGGCAACGCCGGGCTCGATGAAGCGGGCGTGAAACGGATCGTTTCCGAAATACCCCTTGGCACTATGGCAAGCCCCGACGAGTGCGGCGCACTCACCGCTTTTCTATGCTCCGACAAAGTCCGGCATATGACAGGGGCGACCTTCGACATCAATGGCGCGAGTTATATTCGTTGAGGTGGGTCACAATGCAGAAGCCCGTTTCAATTAAAGTGACAATCTCCTTGTGCATATACACGCTACCGAGTTCAAGGTGATGGGCAAGGAGTGCGGTGAAGCTGACGACGGTCAGCGAGCTGCACTTCGGCAAGGAGACTTCTGGGTAAACATTGTACAGATTTGCAAATGGCCGCTCTTGGCCGATAGCGGAACTTCAAACCAACCCACTGGCCTGGCTGGGCCGCGCTTGACTTTGCGCCGCCGCCCGCTATGTGTCCTTGGTCTGTTACCGCCGCATGCGGGAGAGATTGCGACATGTTCGTTGCAGCGCCGAAGGAGCAACCGCCCCGGAAACTCTCAGGCAAATGGACCGCATGCCAGGTTGTAAACTCTGGAGAGCAGGGGTCCGGTTTGGGGCCGCTCACCGAAGGAGAAAGTTCGCCTGTGTCGGAGTGACGGGTGAATGAAAACTCTCAGGTTCCTGACAGAGGGGGCGCATCCTGCATCCGCAGGATGTTTGCCTTGTTGTCTGGAGAACCTGATGAGCGACGAAATTTCACGCACCCCCGAGATCCTCCGCACCCCCTTGTATGACCGGCATGTGGCGAGTGGTGCCCGCATGGTACCTTTCGCGGGCTATGACATGCCTGTGCAATATCCAACCGGCATTCTCACCGAACACAATTGGACGCGCGCGAATGCGGGGCTGTTTGATGTCTCGCACATGGGCCAGTGCTTCATTGTCGGCCCGGATTTCGAAACGTCAGCCCGCGCCATGGAGCGCATTGTACCCGCCGATATTCTGGGCCTCGTGCCGCATCAACAACGCTATTCGCAACTGCTCGCCGAGGATGGCGGCATTCTCGACGACTTGATGATCACCAGGGCCGCCTATGTGGGCTACGAGGGCTGGCTCTATGTGGTGGTCAATGCGGCGCGCAAGGAACACGACTATGCGCATATGGTGGCGCGGCTGCCTGCCGGTGTGACCCTGAAGCGCGGTGAAGCCATGGCGCTTCTGGCCCTGCAGGGTCCAAAAGCCGAGGATGTGCTGGCGGTGCATGCGCCGGAGGTGCGAAATCTTGCGTTCATGCACTATGCCGCGTTGAAAATCGGCGGCATGGACATTCACGTTTCGCGTTCCGGCTACACCGGCGAAGACGGCTTTGAACTTTCCGTGGCGGACAAGGATGTGGGTGCTCTGTGGGACTTGTTACTGGGTGACGCCAGAGTCAAACCGATCGGACTTGGCGCGCGGGATTCACTTCGCCTGGAAAGCGGCCTCTGTCTCTATGGCCACGACATTGATGAAACAACATCGCCCAGTGAAGCAGGGCTTATGTGGTCCATCGCCAAGCGGCGGCGCGTGGAAGGCGGTTTTATTGGCGCGGCGCGGGTGCAGGGCGAGATTGCCACGGGCCCAAAACGCCTGCGGGTTGGCGTGAAGCCTGAGGGTCGGGCGCCGGCCCGGGAAGGCACGATCATCCAGGACCTGACAGGCAAGGTGATTGGCAAAGTCACGTCAGGCGGCTTTGGCCCGACAGTGAACGGTCCGGTGGCCATGGGCTATGTCGAAACGGCTTTTGCGGTTGCCGGAACGCCTGTGCAACTCATGGTCCGCGACAAAGCCTTGCCTGCAACAATCGTCAAACTTCCCTTTGTCCCAAATCATTTCAAACGTTGAGGAGAACCCCATGAGCGTCAAATACACAGAAGAACATGAATGGATCACTGTTGCGGGCGGCGTTGCCACGGTTGGCATCACCGTGCATGCCGCCGAGCAATTGGGCGATGTGGTGTTTGTTGATCTGCCCGCCGTTGGCAAGAAGGTCGAGAAGGGCAAGGAAGCCGCCGTTGTCGAAAGTGTCAAAGCGGCCAGCGAAGTCTATGCGCCGATTGATGGTGAAATCACCGAAGTGAACAAGGCAATTGCCGATGAACCCTCGCTGGTGAACAGCGATCCCGAAGGTGGGGCGTGGTTTATGAAGATCAAAATCGCCAAACCCGAACAACTTGAAGGCCTGATGGACAAGGCGGCCTATGACAAATTCACGGCCAAGTGAGCAGAACATGAAACGCATGAGTTTGATGGATCTTGAACCCGGCGCCAATTTTGTGCGCCGCCACATTGGCCCCGGTGATGATGAAACCGCCGCCATGCTGAAAGTGGTGGGGGCGGCATCGCTCGATGATTTCATCGACAAGGTGGTGCCGGCCCGCATCCGCTCGAAGCGGCCGCTGGCCACCGGCAAGGCCATGGCGGAACGCACCGCACTTTCGTATTTGCGCGAAGCCGCCGACCGCAACGAGGTTTTCGCCTCGATGATCGGCATGGGTTACTATGGCACGATCACGCCCAAGGTCATCCTGCGCAACATCCTGGAAAACCCCGGCTGGTACACGGCCTATACGCCCTACCAGGCGGAAGTGAGCCAGGGCCGCCTTGAGGCGCTGCTCAACTACCAGCAGGTGATCGTCGACATGACAGGCCTGCCCATTGCCAATGCCTCGCTGCTCGACGAGGGAACCGCCGCTGCCGAAGCCATGGCCATGGCGAAGCGCGTGGCAAAAACCAGCGCCAATGTTTTCTTTGTCGATGCCGACACGCATCCCCAAACCATCGGGGTCATTGCCACGCGCGCCAAGGGTTATGGCTTTGATGTGAAGATCGGCGATCCAGCCAAGGACCTGAAGCCCGATGAAGTGTTTGGTGCACTTCTGTCCTATCCCGGTTCATCCGGCGAGGTGAGGGATTATTCGGATGTGATTGCAGCTGTGCAAGGGGCGGGAGGACTCGCAGTTGTGGCCACGGATTTGTTGGCGCTGGCGCTTTTGAAATCGCCGGGTGAGTTGGGAGCCGATGTCGCCATTGGGTCGGCGCAGCGCTTTGGCGTGCCCATGGGGTTCGGTGGGCCCCATGCCGCGTTTTTTGCAACGAAGGATGATTTCAAACGGGTGATGCCGGGCCGGCTCATTGGCGTGTCGGTTGACGCCAAGGGAAAACGCGCACTGCGTATGGCGCTGCAAACCCGCGAGCAACACATCCGGCGCGAAAAGGCAACCAGCAACATCTGCACGGCGCAGGTTCTGCTGGCGGTCACTGCCGCGATGTTTGCCGTTTACAACGGCCCTGAAGGCATCCGCAAAATGGCCGAGCGCACCCATCGCTTTGCCGAGATTTTTGCATCCGCTGTCGCAGGTTTCGGTTTCAAGGTTGCAACGAAAGCCTTTGTCGACACGGTGACGCTGCATGTGCCGGGACGCGCCCACGCGCTGTGGGCCAAGGCCAAGGAAAAACGCATCAACCTGCGTTTTGTTGATGCCGATCACTTGGGCATTTCCTTTGATCAATCGACGCGGCGGCAGGAACTTGTGAAGCTGCTCAGCGTGTTCCGGTCCGATGCCGGGCACAGTGTTGATCTCGACAAGATTGACCTTGAGACGTCGGAGGTTCTGCCAAAGTCCTTGCAGCGCACCAGCCCCTATCTCACCCATCCGGTGTTTTCGCTCTATCATTCTGAAACCGAGATGTTGCGCTATCTGCGCCACTTGCAGGCCAAGGATCTGGCGCTGGACCAGGCCATGATTCCGCTTGGATCGTGTACCATGAAGCTTAATGCAACGAGTGAGATGATCCCCGTAACATGGCGGAACTTCTCGCTTATTCACCCCTTTGCACCACTGGAGCAGACGCAAGGCTACCAGCAGCTTTTTGAAGAACTTGAGGAAATGCTGGCGGAGATCACCGGGTTTGATGCGGTGTCGCTGCAACCCAATGCCGGAAGCCAGGGCGAATATGCAGGCCTCATGGCAATCAGGCGTTACCATGATGCCCATGGTGGTGAGGGCCGCGATCTCTGCCTCATTCCGGTTTCGGCCCACGGCACCAACCCCGCTTCTGCCGTCATGTGCGGCATGAAAGTGGTGGCGGTGGCGTGCGATGAAAACGGCAACGTCGATGTGGTTGATCTTGCGGCCAAGGCAAAGCAGCATGCGGCCTCGCTTGCCGCATTGATGATCACCTATCCTTCCACCCACGGCGTGTTCGAGGAAGCGATCATCGACATTTGCAGAATCATCCATGACCACGGCGGTCAGGTTTATCTCGATGGTGCCAATCTCAATGCGCAAGTCGGATTGATGCGGCCGGCGGAACTCGGTGCCGACGTCTGTCACATGAACCTGCACAAGACATTTTGCATTCCCCATGGCGGTGGCGGACCCGGCATGGGCCCCATTGGCGTGAAAGCGCATCTTGCGCCATTTCTTCCCGGCCATGTGGTCGTAGATGGTGTCAATCCGGCGGCGGGCCGCAAAGGTGCTGAAGGTGCAGTGTCGGCAGCACCCTGGGGATCGGCCTCGATCCTGCCGATTTCATGGATGTATATCGCCATGATGGGCGGCGAAGGTCTGACCAAGGCCACCAAGATGGCCATTCTCAACGCCAATTACATGGCAACACGCCTGTCGGCCCATTATCCCGTGCTCTACACGGGCCCCGGCGGGTACGTCGCCCATGAGTGCATTCTTGATCTTCGTTCACTGAAGGAGCGCACCGGGCTTTCGGTTGAAGACGTGGCAAAGCGCCTGGTGGACTACGGCTTCCATGCCCCCACCATGTCGTTCCCGGTTGTCGACACACTGATGATCGAGCCGACGGAATCGGAAGCCAAGCGCGAGCTTGACCGGTTCTGCGACGCGATGATTTCAATTGCGGGAGAAATCGCGGCGGTCGAGCAGGGCCGAGCTCACCGCACCGACAATGTGCTGAAGAACGCACCGCACACCCACGCCGAACTTTTTGGTGAATGGAACCATCCCTACTCGAAGGAACAGGCCTATTTTCCGCTTGCCGGCTATGGCAACGACAAATACTGGCCGCCGGTGGCGCGCGTTGACAATGTCCACGGTGACCGCAACCTCGTATGCGTCTGCCCGCCGATGAGCGACTACCTGGAAGCAGCGGAATAGGGCGCTTTGACAAAATCGCAAATTCTGACTAGTCTGACTAGTCAGAATTGGAGACTACATGGACCGCAACCCGAAAGTCTGGTCATTGCAGGACGCGAAAGCGCGGCTCAGTGAAGTGATCAACCGCGTTGAGCAAGGCGAAGAACAAGTCATCACCCGGCATGGCAGACAAGTTGCAAGGGTGGTGCCCATGCAAGGCACCGTCCCGGAGTCCGGTGACAATGAAAGCTTTGCCGACTTCATGAACCGTTCGCCCCTGCGCGGTTCGGGCCTCAAGATTCCCCCGCGTGGAAAAATTTCCCTGAAAATGAGAAAGCTTGGCTATTGAAGGGCTGGCTCTTCGACACAAATGTGGTCTCGGAGTGGTCCAAGCCAAAGCCGGACCACAGGGCCGTGAATGCGCTTTCGAAGCTGCCAATCAGGAAGTGCTTCGTCAGCGTCGTCACCACATTGGAACTGCAACAAGGACATGCTTTGTTACCGACCTCGGCCAAGAAGACAATGATCGGCAAATGGTTGAGGCAGGAGTATGAACATGCTTTCCAATCAAGGATCCTGCCCATGGACGAACGCACATTGAGTGAAGCGCTCAAACTTGCGCAACGGGCCAACGCAAAACGGTTCAATCCTGGGCTGGCTGACACATTGATCGCTGCAACGGCAATTGTTTCAGGACTTGTCGTTGTCACACGAAACGGGAGGGATTTCTTGAGGTTCGAGATACCGCTTTTCAATCCGTGGACCGGCGAGCGTTACAACGGCGCATAAAAATGAGGAACTATCAGTTCAGGCGCGATTTCACGGCCTTGATTGAATCAGCGATGAGCGCCTCGGCCGTCTTGCCCTTTGACGTGTCCTTCAACACACGGGCGGCAGCGGCGATGGCAAGATCGGCCGCGGAACTCCGCACTTCCTTGATGGCGGCAGCTTCTGCCTGGGCAATCTTCTGCTCGGCCTGGGCCTTGCGGCGGGTCAATGCGTCGGCGAGTTTGCGTGATTGTTCCACGGCATAGGCGGCAGCGTCTGACCTGGCGCTGGCCAGAATATCGGCGGCTTCCTTTTCAGCGGAAGCGCGCTTGGCCTTGTATTCCGCGAGAAGGGCCGCTGCTTCTTCGCGGAGTTTGCGCGCATCATCCAGTTCCTTGCCGATGCGCGCCGAACGCTCATCGAGCATTTTTGCCAAGAGGCCCGGCACCTTCAAGTAAACCAGCAGGGCAATAAAAAGAATAAAGGAAACGAGAACCCAGCTTTCGGCGTGGCCAAAAAATTCCATGGGACCCTCCTATTTCGCGGCCTTGGCCACGGCTTCAGCCATGGCGGCCTTGGTGACCTTGGCACCGGAAAGTTCTGTGACAATGCTCGCCGCAATTTCGGCGGCAACAGCAGACAATCCGGCAAGGGCCTTGGTCTTGGCAGCCTGCACGGCCTTGTCAGCAGCCACGGCCTTTGTGGAAAGTTCGGCGTCAAGGGTGTGGCGGGCCTTGTCGGCTTCGGCACCCAATGTGTTGCGGGCTTCGGCAGAAACGGCAACGGCCCGGCCACGGGCTTCGGCGAGCGAAGCTTCATAGGCCTTGAGGGCTGCTTCCGATTCCGCCTTGTGGGCGACAGCTGTTGCGAGATCGCCGGCAATCGTCGACTTCCGCTCCTTGATCACGCCGCCGGTGCGGGGAATGACAAGGCGCGACACAACGAAATAAAGCGCGGCAAAACTGATGGCCAGCCAGAAAAGCTGTGGCGGCCATGTCGACATATCGAGTTGCGGCATTGCCCGCTCCCAAAAAATCCATGCCGGGCCAGGCCCGGCACGGGATCACATCAGTCGATCAACCGAAGAGAATGAGCATGGCGACGGCAAAGCCGATAAGGCCCGTTGCTTCGGCAAAGGCAAAGCCCAGAAACAGCGTGCCGCGCTGCGAGGCTGCGGCGCCAGGATTGCGCAAAGCGCCTGCCAGGTAGTTGCCGAAAATGTGGCCGATGCCGATGCCCGCACCACCCAAGGCGACTGCTGCAATGCCGGCGCCGATCATCTTTGCTGCTGTAACGTCCATTTTAGTTCTCCTGTGGAAAGTTGGATGTTGGAATATCAGTGATCAACATGCATGGCATCGTTCAGATACATGCAGGTCAAAAGGGCGAAAACATAAGCCTGCAGCGCTGCCACAAGCAATTCAAGTCCGGTGAGGCCGACCATGGCGATCAGTGGCACGAAGCCAAAATAACCGAGCATCACGACAAAGCCCGCCATCACTTTCAGCATCATGTGTCCGGCCATCATGTTGGCGAACAAACGAATGGAGAGCGACATGGGGCGGATGAAATACGAGACGATTTCGATGAGCACCACAAGCGGCAGCAAAAGCACGGGCACGCCCGACGGCACAAAGAGCTTGAAATAGCCAAAGCCATTGCGGATGAAGCCGATGATGGTGGCACCGATGAACACCACCAGTGCCAGTGCCAGCGTGATGATGATGTGGCTGGTCACCGTGAAGGAGTAGGGGATGAGGCCCAGCACATTGGCGAAGAGGATGAACAAGAACAGTGTGAGCACGAAGGGGAAATAGGTGCGGGCGTTGTCGTGCAGGATCTCGTGGGTCATGTTGTCAACGACCTCGTAGAGGCTTTCGGCGATCGATTGCAGCCGCGTGGGCACAAGCCTGGTCGGCGCCAACAGGAACAGCAGCGTGGCACAGGCAACGGCAATCACCGCCCAAAGTGCTGAATTGGTAAAGGACAAGGCACCAAAATCAAAAATTTTGTGGATGACGAACTGGTGGATCGGATCAATGATCTTCTCGCCCTGTTCGGCGGCACCTTCGGCTGTTGCGGCAACGACTTCAGTGGTCACGTTCAGTCCTCGTCATCATCATCTGTGACAGATGGGGGAACCGGTCCCTTGCTGCCCAAAATCGCATCGGCCTGTTTGGAATTTGACATGCGCATCACATTCCATATGCCTGCTGCCTGGCCAAGCGGCATCAGGATAATCATCAGCCACGGCGTGGTGCCGAAATAGCGGTCAAGAAAATAACCGCCGACCGTGCACACCGCCAGGGCCACCAGGATTTCCGAGATCGCCCGCATGGCAAAACCTGCTGCCATTGTGTCGGTTGGATCGGGACCTGTTGCATCACCTTGGGCGGCCAATTGTTCATCCAACCGCTGCTGCAAATCCGTGATCCGATCATCGGTCGGCTTTTGGCCGGATTTTTTCATGATCGAGTCCAAGCACTGGCGCAACGGAAAGCGCCAACCGCCTCCGAATTGGGCTCTTCATAGTTACGCGTGGGAACAGTGTCAAGAATTGGATTTAGGGAACAAGCTATTGAAGTGCATGGACAAAATGTTGAAATTTTGCGCTGCGGCAATCCGTCTGCGAAGGCATTCTGCGAATCTCTCAGAGAAGGCCCCTGCCGGCAAGATCGGCGCGCAGCTTCTCCGGCGTGGTGAAGTGGTGGCCTTGCCAGCCTACGGCTTCGGCACCGAGCACGTTCTTCAGGCTGTCGTCGATGAAAAGACAGTCGGCGGGTGTGAGGGCATTGCGTTCACAGAGCATGTTGTAAATGGCCGGATCGGGCTTGATGATTTTCTCGTCACCTGACACGACGATGTCGCGGAAAAGATCGAGGCAAGGGTAACGACCACGGGTTTCGGCGAAGGTGTCGCCGGCCCAGTTGGTGATGGCATAGAGGGCGGTACCGCGGGCGTGCAGCTCTTCGAGAATGCGTTCTGTGCCAGCGATGGTTCCTCGCACCATTTCATGCCAGCGTTCCCGGAACAGGCGGATTTCGCGGGCATAACCGGGATGGCGGGAAATGGCTTCGGCGATGGCAACATCCCACGGCCTGCCTTCGTCCTGCGCGAGGTTCCACGGGCCATGGCAGACTTCAGCGAGAAACCATTCCATTTTCTCCGGATCGGCAAAGATTTGGCGATAGAGATAGCGCGGATCCCATTCGATGAGGACCATGCCGAGATCGAAGACGATGTTCATCGTGTTTTTTCCGGTGAAGGCAGAAGCGGCTCATACATCATGATGGCGTGATTGTCGGTGATGAAATCCTCGCCGAGAATTTCGCTGGTCGCAAAGTCGATGCGTTTCCGCCACAGGCTGTTGTGGCGCGAATAGCCGCCCCAATATTCGCGGCGGATTTCATGGTCGCGCTCGAAGACCTCGAAACGGTGGTTGGCGGGGGCCGCACTCCGCCAGGCGCCGCGCAGCCAGTCACTTTCACACCAAACGCGCAGTTGAAAATCATTCGTGGTGGTGTTGGTGACTTGCAGGTCGATGTAGTTGAAGGAACAAGTGGCACCTGAGGCGAATGGTTGCGTGCGGCCGGCATCGGGAAAGACATCGAAGCCGTGGCGCCAGCGTTCGGTGATCGTTAAATCAGTGTGGATGGCCATCCAGTAAATCAGGTTGGTCATCTGGCACAGACCGCCGCCAATATCCTGCTGGATCGTGCCATTGCGCAATACCAATCCCGTCTTGAAGCCGCGCCGGGCCGTCGGCCTGCCGACCATGCGCCAGAAGGAAAAGACCTCGCCGGGCTCAAGGATGAGGCCATCGATGCAGGCTGCCGCAATTTGCAACGAGGCCTTCTTGTTGTGCTGCAATTGCATGTCGACGCCGGAAAGCGCCCGCAGCATGGGTGTTGCGTGTTGCATGTGGAGATGCGGCAGGTTTTCGGACTGACGCATGGCGGCGTAACGGGTTCCGCTGAGATGCCAGAGCAAGCGGCGCTTGTTGATATAGTAAAACTTGCCCAGTGCCAAACGAAGCGGACTGCGCTTGATGGGTTTGGGAAGAAACCGGGAGTTCGTCACCCGGCTTCGGCCACCAGTTCCGTCGCCTCTTCCAGGTTCACCGACACAAGTTGCGACACGCCACGCTCCATCATGGTGACGCCGAACAGGCGGTTCATGCGGGCCATGGTGAGGGGGTGGTGGGTGATGATGAGGAAGCGTGTGTCAGTGCGGGCCAGCATGGCGTTCAGGAGATTGCAGAAGCGTTCGACGTTGTGGTCATCCAATGGCGCATCGACTTCGTCGAGCACGCAGATGGGTGAAGGATTGGTGAGGAAGACAGCGAAGATCAGCGCCAAAGCGGTCAGGGTCTGTTCGCCGCCCGAGAGGAGCGACAGCGTCGTTGGCCTCTTGCCGGGGGGCTTCGCCATGATTTCAAGGCCGGCCTCAAGCGGATCATCGCTCTCGATCAATTGCAATTCGGCTTCGCCGCCGCCGAACAGCGTGGTGAAAAGTTCGGTGAACTTGGCGTTGACCGTGCCGAATGAGTCAAGCAGGCGCTGGCGCCCCTCGCGATTGAGGCTGGAAATGGCACCGCGCAGCTTGTTGATGGCTTGCACGAGTTCGTCCTTTTCAGACTTCATCCTGTCGAGCTGCTGGCCCACAGCTTCGGCTTCTTCATCGGCGCGCAGGTTGACGGCCCCCAGACGCTCACGGTCTTCGCGGAGCGCCAGAAGTTTTCGTTCCACTTCGTCCGCAGCCGGCAGCTTCTCGTTTTCAAGCCCGGCCTGGGCCAGAACTTCATCAGGCTTGCACATCAAGGTTTCGGCAATGCGCTGCTGGCAATGGTCCTCGCGCTGGCGGGCCGCTTCAAGTCGCGCTCCGGCCCGGGCATGGGATTCACGCGAGGTCGCAGCGGTTTCCTGGGCCTCGCGCAGCATTTTGTCGGCGGCACGGACATTGTTTTCGGCATCCTGCAGGGCATCAGCCGCAGCCCGGCGAGCGGCTTCTGACTCCGACAGTAAATTCATCAGTTTGAAGCGGCGGTCAGCCAAGGCCTGCGGCATGGCCACCATTTCGGCAAGGCCCGCTTCGGTTTCGGCAAGTCGCTGTGTGAGGGCTTCGACCTGCTCACGGGCCTTGGCAGCGCGCAAGCGCCACTGCTCGTTTTCCTGGGCTATGGCGCGCAAGCGTTCGGCGCGCATGCGGGCTTCGCGTTCAAGGCCGTCATGGCGGGCGCGGGCCTCGCCATAAACGGTGCGCTCGTGGTTCAGGGCTTCGCGCAGCAAGGCGGACTGATCCTGAAGTCCGGCGGGAGAGGCAAGCGTTGCAAATGTTTGGTGGCTGTGATTGAGGCCAGTCGCCAATTCATCGCGCTGTGCGGTGGTGCGGCGGTGGGCTTCGTCGAGGGCACTGGTTTGTGCTGTCTGTTCAGCCAGCTTGCGCTCATGGATTTGCAAAGAGCGGCGGGCCACTTCGAGTGCCGATGCAGCGGCACGGCGGGCTTCATGCTGGTCGCGTTCGTAGCGGGCACCCGCTTCGACAGCGGCACGGGCATTTTCAAATTCAGCGCGGGTGGTTTCTGCTTCAACGTCGGCGGATTTTATTTCGCCTTCGAGTGACACGAGGCGGTTGCGCTCCGCCAGCCGCTTGGCGGCAGCACTTGGTGCATCGGCGGCGGCGACGAACCCGTCCCAGCGCCAGACATCGCCTTCGCGCGAAACCAGCCGCTGGCCGGGCTGCAATTGCGCTTGCACGGCAGCACCCACAGCGCGGGAGACCACACCAATATGCGAAAGTGTGCGCCACAG
>JANNFZ010000216.1:0-2679 GCA_031380375.1 Hyphomicrobiales bacterium | reverse complement strand
CTCCTTCACCATCAGCTTGATGAGGGCCAGGTCTTCGGCATTGGCCTTCGACGAGCGGGCAAAATAGCCGGATTTCTGCACCAGGGTTTTTTCCGCACCCACCATATCGGCGAAGCGCTTGGCGAACCAGGCACCGGGATTGATCTTGTCGATTTTCACATGGCCGAAAGCATCGCGCTCTGGTTCTTCGCCACGCGCCCGCATCTCCGCCACGATATCGTCAATGCCTGCCCCTTCGGAGAGAAAGATCGTGACGCAGTCTTCCTCATCCATCACCTTGCGCAAACGCTTGGCCTCGCCCTCCAGGTCCACTGCCAGCTCCGGCAAATAAACGGCGTCGATGTCCTTGTAGCCCATGGGCAGGCCGAAATCGGCCACGAACTTCTGCTTCTTGAGGCGTTTCCGGTAAACCTCAGCCGTTGCTGCCGTGAGCCAGCCGCAGTTCCGGCCCATCACTTCGTGAATGAGCAGCATGCGCGGGTTGGTGCTCTGCTCGTTGATGGAATTTTCAAAGAAGATGGCGCCCTGCTCCGCCGCTGTGACAGCGCCCAGCGTTTGCTTGATCGGCACCACGTCATTGTCGATGGTCTTGGGCAGGCCGACAACCGTGAGGTTGTAATTGTTTTTTGCGAGATAGGCCGCAAGGTCCGCCGCTGTGATGTTGGTGTCATCGCCACCGATGGTATGCAGGATGGTGATGCCGTCCTTGACCAGTTGCTCCGCCGCGACTTGCAGGGGATCCTGACCTTCTTTCACCAAGCCCCGCTTCACGCAATCTTTCACGTTTGTAAGTTTCACCCGCGAGTTGCCGATGGGTGAACCGCCATGGCTGAGCAAAGCGCCTGCGTTCTTCCGCACTTTCGGTGTTACCTTCAGCGACCAGCCTTTCAGCAGGCCCATATAGCCGTTGCGATAGCCGATGATTTCGGCCTTCGGGGCTTTCTTCGTATATTCAAGGATGAGGCCCCCGACTGCCGCCGAAAGGCAGGGTGCGAGGCCGCCCGCCGTCAACATTGCGATTTTCATTTTGGGGGACTTGGCCATGACAATTTCCTCAAGATTCACGCCCCGCAATGGAACCTGAGCGAGCGGACTGTCAAGACCAAGTAAACTGCATCGGTCTCAAAAAAACACGATGAAGTCATCTCCACTGAGATTATAGTGCTGGCCAGCAAGTTTGATGATATACTGCGGGTAGCCTTCGACGGTGACCGTGGTGTAGCAATCGAATACATCAATGAGGAAATTCGATCCCTCGCTGATGATTCCGGCATCGAAAAGCAGCGTGACGTCGATCACATCGCTAATGTCTGAATAGTCAGAAATCCAGTCGCAGGTTCCGCCTTCACCGTCGATGGGGTCCCAGACGAACGTGTCATAGCCGCTGCCGCCAATCAGCACATCGTTGCCGGCATCACCCCACACAAAGTCGTCGCCGTCTCCACCATTGATAACATTGTTGCGGGCATTGCCAATGAGCACGTCCCCGTACTTCGAACCAAAGAGGTTCTCGACACTTACCAGCTTGTCCCAGCCTTCTTGCGTGTTTTGCCAGCCTGTGATGGCAAGATCGACAACTACGCCGAGCTTGGCGAATTGGTACGAAGCTGTATCCTGGCCAGCGCCACCATCAATTAGATCATTGCCGCGGCCGCCGCTGATCGTATCGTTGCCGCCCATTCCGAACAGGCTGTCGTTGCCCGCTTCGCCCGACAAGCTGTTGGCATAAGTGTTTCCGGTCAGTCGGTCATTGAAGTTGCTGCCGACGAGGTTCTCAAAACCGCTCTGGATGAGGGAACCAACACCGGTGTTCTGCAATGTGGTGATGCCGAGATTGACGGCAACTCCCTTGTTCAAACCGAGATAGCTCAGCGTGTCGTTGCCCGCTCCGCCATGGACGACATCGTTGCCGCCGTACATGTTGATCCAGTCATCGCCGCCATAAGCATAAACCAGGTCATTGCCAAGTGTTGTGTGGATTAGATTTTTGTAGTTATTGCCGTAGTAGTTCGCCATTGGTACTCATCCTTACCGGGAAGCACCGCATCTGCCAGTTATTCAAGCAAAGCTGCTCACTCAAGTCAATCGACAAACCATTGCAGCAAGATGGGACCACACCTATAAAATCTCCTTGCATCGCGGCGTAAATAGCTTAATGCGCGCGCCCTTTGCGGGATCAATAAAGCCGCGCGCTGGAGTTTTGAAAATGAGCAACTGGAAGCGGCTTGCCACCTGGAATGGCCGGATCATCATCCTGGGCTTTGGCTCCATTGGCCGGGGCGTGTTGCCGCTGATCCTCCGTCACATCACACTTGACCGGAATCTCATCACTATCATTGACCCCGACAACAGCTCACGCCACATCGCCGACAAGGAAGGCATCCGCTTTGTCCAGGACTCAATCACCAAGGCCAATCACCGCGCCACCCTGAAGCCGCTTCTGACGGCGGGCCCAGGCCAGGCGATGATCATCAACCTGACGGTTGATGTGTCGAGCCTCGACATCATGAAACTGGCGCGTGACACGGGCGCACTGTGCATCGACACGGTGATCGAACCGTGGCCCGGTTTTTACTACAATTCCAAACTCGGCAATGCCGAGCGCACGAACTACATGCTGCGCGAAGAACTGCTGGCCCTGAAAAAGAAACTGGGCGCAGGCCCGACGGCCGTTTCCTG
>JANNFZ010000212.1:0-3757 GCA_031380375.1 Hyphomicrobiales bacterium | reverse complement strand
GTGAGCATGCTCTTTGAAACTGTTCCCACACCAGCAAGTCCGAGGCCCGCCAGCATGCTGCGCGTCAGGAACTCGCGCCTGTCGATTTCGCCTTGCAGCAATTGCTTGCGCGATGCTTCTTGAAGGATAAATTCTTGTTCTCTACGAATAGCCATAGTACACTCTCCCTAGGTTGAAGTAGTCTTCTTTGGTTCTGTATCAATAGAAGTTATGAGCTTTGCACAATCCTATTGCCGCCGCAACAAGACCACTTCGAAAAAACGCAATAATTATGGAGAATTCAATGGCCGTGCTGGATCGTTTTCGTCTTGATGGCAAGCGCATGTTCATTACCGGCGGCAGCAAGGGATTTGGCCGGGCTATAGCCGTGGCTGCGGCGGAAGCCGGAGCCGATGTTGTGCTGAATGCCCGGGACGCCGCGGCGCTGGAACGCACAGCCGATGACATCCGGAAGCTCGGACGCAAGGTCTGGACATTCGCCGGAGACGTGGCCGATCCTACGACCTGTGAAGCGCTTTGCAACCGCGTTCTGGCGGAGGCCGGGCCCATCGATATTCTGGTCAACAATGTTGGGGGCCGCAACCTTGATGTCCCCGTTGAGAAGACTGATCTGCAAACCTGGCAGAAATTCATGGACCTCAATTTGACGCATGTCTTCCTGTGCACCAAAATCATTGGCGGTTCGATGTTGGACAGGGGCTTTGGCCGGGTCATCAATATTGGTTCAATCAGCGGTTTAATTGCCAATCGTGGCATTGCAGGGCGCCACTATGAAACAGCA
Organism: Hyphomicrobiales bacterium; assembly: GCA_031380375.1. GTDB lineage: Bacteria > Pseudomonadota > Alphaproteobacteria > Rhizobiales > Aestuariivirgaceae > Aestuariivirga. The sequence continues at coordinate 2,976 of JANNFZ010000212.1, read as the reverse complement.
AAAGCCGCCGTAATACACTTCACGCGCGCAACTGCCGCTGATTGGGCTCCGCGCGGTGTCACAGTCAACGCCATTTGCCCTGGATTGTTCATGACCGAGCCAAATGTCGCCTGGGCGGCACAGAACCCGGATGTCATCAAAGCCTTTGTCGCGGGGGTGCCCATGGGGCGCACAGGCGAGCCCGATGAGATTGCCCCGCTGGCAATCTATCTCGCATCGCCCGCTTCAAGTTATGTGACAGGTGCCACTTTTGTGATTGATGGCGGCTACACACTCTGGTGATCAAACCTGGCACTTCTTGTAGGTGTCTATCCAAGGCCTTAGCCGTTCAAAGGCCGCACTTGCCGCGATGACGCCTGCATCATCGTAGCGTCTTCCGACAATTTGCATGCCGACCGGCAAGCCGTTGTCGGCCAAGCCGGCGGGAACTGTGGCAGCGGGATTGCCTGTGAAGTTGATCAGGTAAGTCATGCACCAGCCAATGAGGCGGTTGATCTTTTCTCCGTTGATTTCAGCCGGGCCAAGCGTGTTGCCATCAGTCGCATTGTCGACCGCGAGACTGGCGAGCGTGGGCGAAACAAGGAAATCATAGCGGTCAAGCACGTTGCGGATCGCATCATAGACTTCGCTTCTGGCAATTTGATCGTCAATGAACTGTGTCACCGTTAGCCTGCGCCCGATCTCGTCCCAATACCAAAACTCAGGTGGCATATCATCGTGATGATCACGCTGGATATCGATGCCTTCACGCTTGAAACCTTCAAGGGCGGCAACCTGCTTTGGTGCACAAAACCGGCACCACACTTCGCTCAACTCCCATTGTGAACGATTTATTCCGAGTTCGACTTCTTCCACATGGGCGCCGGCCTCGGTGAAAGCTTGTACAGCCTTGTCGGTTACCGCAGTGATGCGCGGATCAACGGGAAATATGCCATAGTTTCGCGTATAGGCGATGCGCTTGCCTTTCATGGAGCCTTTCAAGGCGGCCGTAAAATCAACACTGCCGTCCAAGGCGAACGGATCACGAGAATCATATCCGGCTAGTGTGCTCATGGCGAGCGCTGCGTCTTCCACCGTGCGCGTGATCGGGCCTTCAAAGATAAACGGGATGGTACCACTGAAGGCATCTGGCCGGGTCACCAGTGGCACGCGTCCATATGAAGCTTTGTATCCGTAGACCCCACTCCATGACGCCGGAATGCGCGTTGATCCGCCACCATCTGTGCCTTCGCAAAGTGGCAAAAGCCCCGCCGCGACGGCGGCAGCACTTCCACCTGACGAACCGCCGGTGTTTTTGCTGAGGTCAAATGGATTCCGTGAAGGGCCGAACAGATAGTTGTCACAGGTACCGCGAAACCCGAAAATCGGGCTGTTGGTCTTGCCGACAATGATCGCACCTGCTTTTTCCATGCGTTCCGCCCACATGCAGTAAGATCTGGCGGTCCAGTTTTTCAGAGCGCGGATGCCGCCAAAAGTGCAGACCCAGCCTGGCTTGAAATCAAAGCAGTCTTTCATGGCGACGGGAACGCCATGCAGGGGCCCAAGAGCCGCGCCCGTCATCACAACTGCCTCAGCTTTCTTTGCAGCTTCCCGCGCTTCATCGAGATGCAAAATGATGAGCGCATTGATCTTGCTGTTGTGTGACTCAATGCGGGCAATGGCGGCATCCATAACCTCTACCGGTGACACTTGCTTACTTCGTATCCTGCGCGCCAGTGTGGCGGCAGACTCAGTGTTGGCGAGCGAGCTGGAAGCAACCATTTGTTTTACCTCAATTTTTAGTTCTGGAATTGGTCATGACTGAACGGATTGTTGCAGCCGAAGTGACGCGGCGATCGTATTCCGGTGGCCGCAATTCACCACCCATGAAGACATGGTCCCGACGAAACTGCATGCCCCCAGCTTCGGATTCCAGAGCGGCGAAATGAATCTCGCGCGGCCTTGCAGCAGAAACTATTCTGTCGACATTGCGCTTCGTTATGCCGCCGCCCGGCATGACAATAATCTTGCTACCTGCGCGTTTGACGAGTTCGCTGATCAGCGGCAGACCTTCCAGCACAGTCGCTTCCTGCCCTGACGTAAGGATGCGTTCAACACCCAGATCAACGAGTGTTGCAAGGGCCGCAAACGGATCAGGTGTCATGTCAAAGGCGCGGTGAAACGTGACTTGCAGCGGCCGCGCCAACGCAATCAACTCCTTCGAGCGCCTCGCATCTATTTTGCCATCCGCCATCAGCAGTCCGATGACTACTGCGTCGGCATTTTCCGCCTTTGCTGTTTCAATGTCACATTTCATGATGGCGAATTCGTCATCATCAAACAGGAAGTCGCCGCCGCGCGGACGGATCATCACGCTGAGCCCGATGCCGGCAACCTTTCGCGCTTCGCGGATCAAGCCACGGCTGGGCGTTGTGCCCCCTTCAAGCAAATTGGCGCATAATTCAGCCCGATTTGCACCTGCAGCTTTGGCTGCACGCATGCCCGCAACTGAATCAAGGCAGATTTCAAAAATCATTTTGTGTTCCTGTCGATTTGCTGCAATCCAGCGTAACACTGACCAAACGCTATTTCCAACTGCCCAGTGGTGATTGGTCCATCATAATCTGCACCCCTGATAGCTGTTATTTGCAAAACCAATGGGAGCTTGCATTCCTCCCGGGGACCATGGTGGTTTGCATTTCGGGGGCCGTTGCACTGCAACAAACCGCATTCAATTGAACGCGGAAGAGTTGCTGCGGCATATCGAATGTGGAGCATCTGCCGTTTCGCGAATGATTCCATTTGCTCGTCCGATGCTCTAGCATCTATACAGTTGGCTTGACTAAAGACCAAATTCTCGCTTCGGGAGGGGTAATCATGGCTTCTGTTGGTATAGTAGATATCTACAAGAGCTATGGCGACACCGAAGTCATTCACGGCGTTTCAATTGAAATCCCGGACGGAGAATTTGTGGCTCTCGTAGGTCCTTCGGGCTGC
>JANNFZ010000187.1:0-5599 GCA_031380375.1 Hyphomicrobiales bacterium | reverse complement strand
CGTGGTCATGGACGAAGACCATCTCGTGTCGGCCATCCGATATGTGGCACTCAATCCGGTGCGGGCCGGACTTGTAGAGTACGCCGCAGATTGGCCGTTCTCGTCGGTTCGGGCGCATCTTTCGGGCAAGAGTGATGAATTCGTCGACGTTGCGCCTGTGCTTTCGCGCTTTCCCGATTTCGCCGGCTTGATCGCAAAGCCCGATCAACTTGGCGAATTTGAAAGGCTCAGGCGATCTGAGACCAGTGGAAAACCGTTGATAAAAAAATGAGGGGACAGTTTACTTTTACGAGACTGGTTAAAAAGTAAACTGTCCCCTTACTGTCCCGCCTGGTCTTGAATCCGGTCGAGACTTTCGTCGCGCCCCAGCACTTCCAGCACGTCGAAGATTCCCGGAGATGTGCTGGTTCCCGTGAGGGCCGCCCGCAAAGGCTGGGCGTATTTGCCGAGCTTGAGGCCCGCCGCTTCGGCTTTGGCTTTCACAGCACTTTCGAGGGTTGGTGCGGTCCAGTCTGATACAGCTTCCAGCACCAGCAGAAGTTCATCCAAAGCAACATGTCCGCCGTCGGCGAGGATTTGTTTTGCCTTGTCATCCATGACCAATGGGCGGCCCACAAAAAGATAAGCAGCGCTGGCGTTGAGCTCCACGAGGGTCTTGGCGCGCTCCTTGAGGCCGGGCATGGCTTTCAACAGTTTTGCCATCATCGCATCGTCAATGACGGCAAGGCGCTGCGGGCCGCCCTCAATATGGGGCAGGAAGGCAAGCCAAGCCGCAAGCAGTTCACCATCGCTTGTGTGGCGCATATAGTGGCCGTTCAGGTTTTCGAGCTTGGCGAAATCAAAACGCGCCGGCGACTTGCCAATGCCTTCGAGCGTGAACCAATCCACCAACTGTTCGGTCGTGAAGATTTCATCATCACCGTGGCTCCAACCGAGGCGGGCGAGATAGTTGCGCAAAGCGGCGGGCAAATAGCCCATGGCACGATAGGCTTCGACGCCCAGCGCCCCGTGGCGCTTGGACAACTTTGCACCATCAGGACCGTGGATTAACGGCACATGGGTCATGGAAGGCACAGCCCAATCCATCGCCAGATAAATTTGCGTTTGGCGTGCGGCATTGGTCAGGTGATCGACGCCACGGATGATGTGGGTGACAGCCATGTCATGGTCATCGACCACCACCGATAGATTGTAGGTGGGATTGCCATCGGACCTGAGGATGATGAGATCGTCGAGATCCTTGTTGGGGATGACAACGCGGCCCTGCGCATGGTCGTTGATCACCGTCTCACCCTCCTGGGGTGCCCGGAAGCGGATCACCGGTTTGACTCCCGCCGGGGCCGTTGACGGGTCGCGATCGCGCCACGTGCCGTCGTAGCGGATGGGGCGCTTTTCAGCCTCGGCCTTGGCCCGCATGGCCTCAAGTTCCTGGGGGGAGCAATAGCAGCGATAGGCCTTGCCGCGGGCCAGAAGGGCTTCCGCCACTTCCCGGTGACGGGTGGCGCGGCCAAACTGCGACACGGCATCGCCATCCCAGGTGAGGCCAAGCCAGGTGAGGCCATCAAGAATGGCGGCAACGGCGGCTTCAGTTGAGCGTTCGCGGTCGGTGTCCTCGATGCGGAGCAGCATCTTGCCCTTCTGGCCCCTGGAATAGGCCCAGTTGAACAGGGCGGTGCGGGCGCCGCCAATGTGGAGGAAGCCGGTGGGCGAGGGGGCGAAGCGCGTAACAACAGGCGATGACATGAGCGCCGGGTTCCTTGTAGCGTGGGTCAGGGGTGAGGCAGCAATGGCCGTTCTCGGGGCGGATAGCACAGGGCTTGAGGACGGCAAAGGGCCAGGGCGCTGGTCCCTGCTGGGGGAGGTTTTGGCGCAGGAAGCGCCACGGCTCACCATCTGGTCACCGGTTTTGCTGGTTTCAGGTATTTGGATTTATTTTGCACTGGCTTTTGAGCCAACGCGGCTTTTGACCGGCAGTTTGGCGGCCGTTGCGGCATTGGTTTTCTGGAAAGTGCGCAACCGCGCTTTCGTGATGGCATTTGCAATTCTGCTCAGCGGAGTTGTTCTCGCAAAGATCCGCACTGAAATGATTGCGACGCCTATCTTGCGCGCCGTTGCTTTTGATGTCGCCATCGCGGGACGCATTGCCGACGTGGACCGGCGCAGCCCGAAGCGTTTGATTGTCACTATCGACTTGGAAAGTGCCTCCAATATTCCACCTGAGGAAATGCCACGCCGCATTCGGCTGCAGCTAACGGGCAGCAGCGGAACTCCGCAGATCGGTGATAATATCACGGGCAAAGCTGTTCTCACGCCCTTGCCGCTGCCGGTGGCACCCGGTGCTTTTGATTATGGCCGCAGCCTCTATTTCCAATCCATTGGTGCGCTTGGGCGGTTTACGGGTTCAGCGGCGACGGATTCGGCAGGCATACCCTTGCGCTACCAGTTGCGCCGTTCATTCCATTTCGCACGCAGCGTCATCGGCGAACGGGTACGCGCCGTCATTCCGGGGCCGCTTGGGTCATTTGCCGATGCCTTGATCACCGGCGAACGGGCGCAAATTCCGCGCGCCATGAATGAGAGCCTGCAAGCTTCCGGCCTTTATCACATCCTCTCCATTTCCGGACTGCACATGGCCATGGTGGTGGGCAGCACCTTCTGGGTGGTGCGGGCCTTGCTGGCCCTGTCAACGGTGCTGGCGCTGACGCGGCCCATCAAGTCATGGGCTGCGAGCGTAGCGCTTGTTGTGGGATTTTTCTACATGTTGCTGGCCGATGGTGGTGCGGCAACCGAGCGTTCCTTTATCATGGTGGCGGTCATGCTGTTTGCGGTAATGGTCAACAGGCCGGCCATTTCGCTGCATAACCTGGCGGTGGCTGCCATTCTCATTCTGGTGTTCGAGCCTGAACAGGCGGTGGCGGCGAGCTTCCAGATGTCATTTCTGGCGGTCATGGGGTTGGCCGCATTCTTTGAATGGTGGAGCCGCAAGACAGACCAGGACATGCACCCCCAGCAAAATTTCGCCCAGCGTTGGGGCCGCAAGCTGGTGCTCCTCGTTGCTGCATCGCTTATGACATCGCTGATCGCGGGCGGGCTCTCAGGCATTGCCGCGGCCCATCATTTTGGCCGTGTTGCGCCCTATGGCATTGTTGCCAATGCCCTGGCGCTGCCCATCGTTTCGATTGCCGTCATGCCCATGGCTTTGCTTTCAGTGTTGCTCATGCCTTTTGGCCTGGAAGCCCTTCCGCTTGCCATCATGGGACAAGGCCTGAGGGCGGTGATGGTTGTCTCGGATTGGGTGGCGGGTTGGCCCTATGCCGGGCTGGGCCTTCCCTTGCTCAATTCAGAAACTGGTGGTGCATTGGCTTTCGCTGCGGCTTTTCTCTGCCTGGCAAAGTCGCAACTCCGCTGGCTGGCACTTCCGGCAATGGTGGTGGCAGGCATTGCGTGGTTCGGCCAACAGCGGCCCGACATTCTGGTTGAGGAGCGGGCCCGCACCGTGGCTGCCCGGGGTGCCGATGGCTTGCTCGTGCCGCTTCCTGGCAAGGGATCAAGTTTTGCCATTCGCAAATGGCTGGAACAGGCGGGACAGCGGGAGAAGACCGAGATAGCGATCAAGCGTCTGCTATGGACTTGTGAAGCGGCATTTTGTTCAGCCAAGGCAGGGGATACAACAATCGCCTATTTGCGGGAGACGGCAAATCCCATCAAGCCTTGCCCTGCCGTCGAAATTTTGGTGGCTCAATATCCCCTGCGCCGCAGTTGCAAGGGCAAGCGCCTGACGATCGACCGTTTTGACGTTTGGCGGCATGGTGCCCACGCCATTTTCGTTTCGGATGATCTTGTCGTGGAAACTGCGCGAGGCATGCAAGGCGCAAGACCCTGGGTTTGGAAACCGCGTCCGCGCTCAACGCAAAGCGTCAAGAAGTGACTGGAGGATATAGGCCGCCGCCAGCTTGTCGACATTGTCGGCGCGCTTGGCGCGGGACAAGTCAGCCTCCAGCATGGTACGCGTCACCGCCGCTGTGGACAGGCGTTCATCCCAATAAACCAGCGGCAGTTCCGTGAGCTTTGCCAAGTTGCGGGCAAAGGCCCGTGTCGCCTGGGCGCGGGGGCCTTCCGAGCCATCCATGTTGAGGGGCAGGCCCAGCACCAGAAGGCCAATCTGCTCCTGTGTCGCAAAGGCGAGCATTTCCTTTGCATCAACAGTGAATTTGGTACGGGCTATGGTGTGACGCGGCGTGGCGATCTGGCGCGTCAAGTCGGACGTCGCCAGGCCGATGGTTTTCGTACCAAGGTCGAGCCCCAGGAGGCGCTGGCTTGCGCCAAGACCCGCCACAGCGGACCGGGCCTCGTCAAACAAATTGGACATGGACGGGCTCTATCAGGTTGGGCAAAAGCGTCCAGATGAAAAAAGCTCCCCGCCTTACTGGTCCCGTTGTTGATCCACTGCCGCCTGGCACCAAGCCAGACTTGCGACCATTGCCCGGCCGCTGGGTGCGGCTTGACCCTGTCAACGTGGCCCGCCACGCGCAATCACTGTTCGAATCCTTTGATGGCAAAGACCCTGAGGCCCATGTCTGGACCTGGATGGCCTATGGCCCCTTCGACAACCTTGAGCAATTCGGCATCTGGCTTGGCGAGAAAGCAATCCTCCGCGATCCTTGGTTTTATGCGTTTGTAGATCGTGATTCTGGTGCGGCCCGTGGCATGGGGGCTTTCATGCGGGCTGATCCAGCCAATGGCGTCATTGAAATCGGCCATATCTGGATGGCGCCGGAGTTGCAGCGCACCCGCCAGGCGACTGAGGCGATCTACCTGATGATCCGCCATGCCTTTGATGACCTGGGCGTGCGGCGTCTGGAATGGAAATGCGATGCGCTGAACCAGCCCTCACGCGATGCAGCCTCGCGCTTCGGTTTCGCCTTCGAAGGCATTTTCAAACAACACATGATCATCAAAGGCAAGAACCGCGACACGGCGTGGTTTGCCATGCTCGACACGGATTGGCCGAAAGCCCGCAGCGCCTTTGAAGCCTGGCTGTCGCCCGACAATTTCGACGCCGCGGGACGACAGAAAGGCAAGTTGCAGGTCACCTGACCCTTTGCTAACACCCGGCCAGATTTTCGAAACGGGATTCATGCATGTCTGTTGACGAGGCCACAGTCCGGCGCGTGGCGCGCCTGGCGCGTATCAAGGTGAATGATGAGGATGTGCCGCGACTGGCGGGCGAACTCAATGTCATCCTCGCTTTCGTGGAACAGTTGAACGAGGTCGATGTGACGGGTGTGCAGCCCATGACATCGGTCGTCGCCATGAAAATGAAAATGCGTGATGACGTGGTGACGGACGGTCATATTGCAAAGGACGTGACGCGGAACGCGCCGGCCTCCGAGGATGATTTCTTCATGGTGCCGAAGGTGGTGGAATGAGTACGTCAAGCCTCACCGCACTTACCATTGCCGAAGCGCGCGCCAAACTTAAATCCCGCGAGATTTCAGCTGTCGAGTTGACGGAAGACTATATCAAGGCTGTTGAAGCGGCGCGCAACCTCAATGCATATATTGTTGAGACACCTGATCTTGCCCGGGCCGCTGCGAAG
>JANNFZ010000096.1:0-2159 GCA_031380375.1 Hyphomicrobiales bacterium | reverse complement strand
CCATGTCAAACTGTTCGGTGACTTCGAACAATTGTGTGAGCAGCCTGGCCATGGAAATTTTCTCGGCGGGCAGGTCCATGATGGGTTCGCCGATGGCGCGAAGGGGTTGCCCGCAGTCTCAATCCCCATCTCAACATGTGGGTGGCGGCTGAGCCTGTGGTCCGGGCGTGGATCGAACGCAAACTTGGACCGGTTGGAAAGATCGAACTGGCGGCGGGTGCGGCGGCGTCGCTGGGCCGGGCCGCACTGCATCTGCCTGACATGCTCGACGAGGCCCAACGGGCCACACGCATGTTGGCCGACATGGCAACAGGTGGCGGGTTGAAACTTGACCCTGCCACCGCCCACGAAATGGCCCGCGCCCAAATGGGCCAGCGCCGCTGGCAATCGGCGGCCCTTTATGCCGGGGCTGCCGCCCTTGTTGTCATCGCCTGGAAGCTAGTAGTGTAACTTGTGGTTTAGGATACGTCATGGGCAAATCCATTCTCCTCATCATTGGCGGCGGTATTGCCGCCTACAAGTCGCTGGAATTGATCCGGCTGCTAAAGGCCAGGAATATCGCAGTGACGGCTATCATGACCAAGGCATCGGAACATTTTGTGACGCCGCTGGCGGTGGCAAGCCTCTCCGGCAACAAAGTCTATGGCGATCTCTTTTCCCTGACCGATGAAACCGAGATGGGCCACATCGAATTGTCGCGGTCCGCCGATCTTGTCGTTGTTGCTCCTGCCACAGCTGATCTGCTTGCAAAAATGGCAACTGGGCTTGCCAATGATCTCGCATCGACGACGTTGCTCGCAACCGACAAGCAGGTTCTGGCCGCTCCCGCCATGAATGTCCGCATGTGGCACCATGCCGCCACGCAACGAAACATCCGTATACTGACGAATGACGGCATTCATTTTGCCGGTCCCAATGCCGGTGACATGGCCTGCGGCGAATTTGGCCTCGGCCGCATGGCCGAGCCCGTCGAGATTGTTGCGGGCATTGAAGTGCTGCTGGCACCGGGGGCAAAGCCGCTGGCCGGAAAGCATGTCTTGATCACCGCTGGCCCGACGCGGGAAGCCATCGATCCGGTGCGCTATATCTCCAATCATTCCTCGGGAAAGCAGGGCTATGCCATTGCCGAAGCGGCCATTGTGCTTGGTGCACAAGTCACGCTGGTCAGCGGACCTGTGTCGTTGGCTATACCCCCCGGTGTGGGGGTGATGCCCGTTGTGACGGCAGCCGAAATGTTGAAAGCCTGTGAAGCGTCGCTGCCCGCCGACATTGCCATCTTCACCGCCGCCGTTGCCGATTGGCGGGTCGACAATGTGGCCGGTGAAAAACTCAAGAAATCCGCTGATGGCAAGGCACCAATGCTCAATTTTGCCGAGAACCCTGACATTCTCAAAACGATTGCTGCCAAGGCCAAGACCCGCCCGAAGCTTGTCGTGGGCTTTGCCGCGGAAACCGAGAACGTCATCGACAATGCCAAGGCGAAGCTTCAGCGCAAGGGCTGCGATTTGATCGTCGCCAATGATGTGAGCGCCGACAAGGGTGTGTTTGGCGGCGACGCCAACACCGTCCATGTCATTTCAAAATCCGGCGTTGAAAGCTGGCCGTCGCTGTCGAAGCATGAAGTTGCAAAACGCCTGATGGAAAAACTGGCGGGGCTTCTTCCGTGAAGATTGAGGTCAAGCGCCTTGATCCCGATCTGCCGTTGCCGTCCTACGCAACAGCCGGTGCCGCGGGGCTCGACCTGCGCGCCGCCGAAAGCGCTACGCTGAAACCCGGTACCCGGACTTTGATGCCGACGGGCCTGTCAATCGCCTTGCCCGAAGGATACGAAGCCCAGGTCCGCCCGCGTTCGGGCCTCGCCGTCAAGCATGGCGTCACGGTTCTCAATGCGCCGGGCACCATCGACTGCGACTATCGCGGCGAAATCAAAGTGCCGCTGATCAATCTGGGCACGGACGATTTTGTCATCACGAGGGGTGACCGCATCGCCCAGTTGGTGGTGGCCCCTGTTGTTCGCGTTGAACTCGTGGAGTTGGCGGAATTGGATGACACCACCCGCGCCGCTCAAGGCTTTGGTTCATCGGGTAGGCGCTAGAATTGCCTTCTCCCGTCGAAGATGGGAGAAGGTGGCCGAAGGCCGGAAGAGGGCCCTCTCCCGC
>JANNFZ010000072.1:0-1849 GCA_031380375.1 Hyphomicrobiales bacterium | reverse complement strand
GGAAAGCCCTCGTTGACGAAAAACGGACAGATGATCATTCCCGAAACGCCATGGCCGCTGGCGATCAATGACTGGCAGGCCTTCTCGACTTCAGCGGCAAAGGCCGCTGCATGGGCCGCACCAGCTTTGCCACCCAGCGGGCGCAATGAGTCAGGTGCCGTGACATGCCGGACATTTGTCGCATAGCCGCCAAGTGGTGGTGAGGTTGTCGAGAGTTGCGACACCGCCGTGGTGTTGCCGTGATAGGTGTGGTTGGTGGCAATGATGCCGGTATGGCCGCTGGCGGCTTGGGCCATGCGCAGTGCGATGTCGTTGGCTTCGCTGCCCGTGCACACCATGATGGCGGTGGTGATGTTTGCGTGGTGTTTGGCGGTCAGGCGCTCGACATAGTCAAGAATGCCTTCATGCAAATAGCGCGTGTGGGTGTTGAGTGTGGCCGCCTGCTTTGTGATCGCCTCCACAACATGAGGATGACAATGGCCGACATGGGGCACGTTGTTGTAGCAGTCGAGATATTTGCGGCCCGCGGCATCATAGACCCAAGTGCCTTCACCTTTCACGAGATGAAGGGGATCATCATAAAAGAGCCTGACGTTGGGACCGAGCAGGCGCGCCCGGCGTTCGAGCAATTTTTTTTCGGCGTCGTTCATGTGCAGCGGTCCATTTTTTTCCACATGCGTATGCCTTGGCGGGTTTTTCGATTCTTTTCCATGGGAATTGAAGTTGGGAATTGAAGTATGGGAATTGAAGCCTTGACATCGTTCCTGTTTTGTTCTTGAGTATTTTGATGAAAGCGCTCTTTCCCATCAGGCAAGCAGCGGACCTGCGATCCATTGTTGAAAAGCCGGGCCTGCAAGAAGCCCCCAAACGCACGCCGCTTGGCCATGACGCGGTTGATCTTTGCCTGAAGGGCGGGCTTTTGCATGGCGTTTTGCACGAGGTTTTCGCGGTCATCGGCCATGAAGTGGCAGCCACGGGTTTTGTGGCCGGGCTTGCCGCCCGTGTTGCGGGGGACAAGCATCTGTTGTGGATCAGGCCGGATTTTTCAGCACTTGAGTTCGGCGAGCTTTCGGCCACGGGCCTTCTCGAACTCGGGCACGATCCCTCACGCATGCTTTTGCTCTGCGTGGCCAATGCCAGTGATGGCTTGCGCGCCGCCCATGATGCGCTGTCCTGTGCGGCACTCGGTGCCGTGGTGATTGAAATTCCGGGACGCCCGAAAATTCTCGACCTGGTGGCAAGCCGGCGCCTGACGCTCGCCGCCACGCAAAAATCGGTCACGGCTTTCCTGTTGCGGTTTGGTGCGGCACCCGATGCCGGAGCGGCTGAAACCCGCTGGCTGGTGCGGGCTGGCGTTTCGCACACAGTGAATGACGATTGGGGTCATCCGGTTTTTGAGGCGCAGCTGTTGCGCAACCGGCATGGCAAACCTGGGGCGTGGTTCATGGAGTGGAATTGTGATGGGCGTATCTTCCAGGATTCCGCGGCGGATCATCGCACTGTGGTTTCCGCGGCTGCCAACTGACCGCTTGCAACGGCGGGCGCGAACCCAAGATGCACCACCTTTGGTGCTTGTGGAAAAACGCGACAATGCGCTGCGCCTGTCGGCGGTTGACCGCAAGGCGACTGCCTTGGGCCTCGTCATCGGCCAGCCGCTGGCCAATGCCCGCGCCATGCTGCCCGCACTCAAGGCCGTGACAGCCAATGATCCTGCTGATTTGAAATTGCTGACACGGATTGCCGATTGGTGCGACCGCTTCACGCCGTTTGTGGCGCTGGATGGCCCGCGCTGTCTTTTGCTGGATGTGACCGGCGTTGGCCATCTTTTTGGCGGCGAGCAGGCGTTGCT
>JANNFZ010000051.1:0-4642 GCA_031380375.1 Hyphomicrobiales bacterium | reverse complement strand
CGATCAGGTTTTCCGACGAGTCACCCGTCAGGCGGATGGCTTCGGCATAGATGGCGCGGAACTGGCGTTCGGAAACGTTGCCGTAATATCCCTTGAGCTTCTGCTTGGCGCGCAATTGCGTGCCGAAGTCGCTCATCTTGCCTTTGCGGCGCTGGCCGTGCTGGCCGGGGCCATATTCACGTTTGTTCACAGGGCTCTTGGGGCGGCCCCAGATGTTTTCGCCCATGCGGCGGTCGATCTTGTATTTCGCGTTGGCGCGCTTTGTCATTTACGGCTCTCCTTGATGCCATTTTGCATTGGAGCCCACCTTCCTCGACACCGGTCTCCCGGCCGACAGGGACATTTGAAAACACCCCACAGGCAAGCAAAACGCGACGGAACTCCGTCGCGCGGGGCAGCGTCTAGCGGAAGTCAGGGACGGTGTCAAACACCTGTCTTTGATCAGCGCAGTTGCTGCAAGGTTTGGTCGAAGCGCCGGGCCAGGCCCGGGTATTGTGGTGCAATAACCGCGGTATTGATGTCATCAATCCTTTGCAGCCTGAGGGCGGGATCATCAATCTTGCGCACACTGCCAGCCAGTATTTCGAAGGCCTGGGTGCTGAGCTGCGTGTTGTTGCCGCGTGTTCCAAGCGACGTCATGGCTTCTTGCAGCAACTGCCGGTCCGCTGGCTGAATGGCGTCACTGCCCGTCGCCGCAATCAGCCTCTCCAACTGTATGTCATCCAACACTTTTGTGAACAGAGGCCTGCCCTCTGATGTTTTCTTGGCGAAGGCCGCTGCCATCTGTTGCCGCAAGGGTTCTGACCGGGTTGAGGCGGCAAGCAAAGTTTCACCAATGGTCTTGCTCATGTCTTCCGTCAGGCCTTTCGCGCCGGCATATTGTGCGAGCTGTTCCATGGTTCCGGACGCGAGGACGACATCGGCATCGGCCGATTGTGCAAAGTTCTTTAAGCTGCTGAGTGCGACCTGACGGTGCGAACCGTGATTTGACTCCTTGGAGCGCAACATCAGTTGCGCAATTCGCGTGTCGGCATCGTTGAAGTCATTGCAATCCTTGAATAGGTCGTTGAGTGTTGGGTCAGTTTTGACAAGATCCCGCGCTGTATCCACCAAGTCTTGCAAAAACTGCAGCAGGGCATCGCCCGCCGCAGATCCACCCGAACCCAGGTCGGCAGTGGTTGTTGATGAAACATCAAAGGACTTTATCTCGTCGGCGCAGGCAAAAATGTCGACAAGATCCATGAATGCCTCTTTCTGCGGATCGTGCTGCAGCAGCGTGGCGCGCAGCCGGACGATTTCAAGGAGCTTTGTAGTCATGGCTTCGTCAACTTCGGTTACATGAACGCGGCCCCGCCTTATGATACGGGCAAACAGTTTGGAGATTTCACGTTTTGCAGGTTCAAACAAATTCGCCTGTCGAATAAAGCCGGTGCTGCCGTTGATGACTTTCAATTGCCGCCCGACGACTTGCTGGCCTGTGAGCGGGAACACGTCATCCAGCCGGATGGCGATCGGCAAGTCCAAACGGTTTTCCAGTGCAATTATTTTTGACGGAAACCGGGGGCGGGTGCCGTGGACAGAATCGCCCACCGTGTTCGAGTGGCCTTCACCCGTCAGCACCAAATCGACTGTGAACCCCACAAAGGTCTTGAGAGACTGATACCAATCGTCGGCTTCGTCGATATCGCGAACCACGCCATCGGCGGTCCCACCCTGGAAGAATGTGAGCTTTGACTGATAAGCCGCCTGCATTTCGCCGTCAGCCGCAACAAGCAACCTGTCCATGGCGATGAGTCTCGTCTTGAGATGCACGAGATACGGACCGTCATGGGTGATGGCCGCGACAGTATTGGCCGGCAGCGCGCCAAAAATATCCGCCCACGCTGCTGAGGCTGCAATTTCCCATCTCACGCCGTCGATCGGGCTCGCCCAAATGGAAGCGAAACGCAGATGCGGCCCGCCTGCCTTGAAGACCCGTTCGGTGTCGCCATCCTTGCGCAATTGCGTTCCATCATCGGTCAGCGCGCTGTCCACAAGCATCTGAAGAAACACAATGCCACCGAGACTGTGCGTGACAAACCCAAAATCCGAATAACCCCTGTCACGCAAATAGTTCAAGCGTCTTCGCAACTGGATCGCGGCATCTTCGACCGACAGGCCCTGGCTGTCATAGTTCAGGCAATCGATGTCATAGTGCGAGTCCTGGAGCAGGTAGGCGTGCAGCGTTTCCGTGCCTTCGCCAAACGTGCTGCGGCAATCACCACCCCAACCATGAATGACAATCAGCACACTCTTGAAATTGGAGTTGCCACCAGTATCACTGCAAGTGGCCATTGTGGAATTCAAGTCTGTGTTGCCATCAGCAAGGCAATGCGTATTGAGCCCGCCATAGACAGACGTTTCCGCAGCCACACGATCAGTGGAAATTGCTGCCGCAAGAAAAAGCGAAACAAACAGAGCCAGAAGCCGCATGCCAAACCCCGCCACTGATGGGGACGCTATAACCCTGAACACCGCGAGGCAAGCGGCATCACTCCACCGGCAAATCAATCACCTTGTGCTGGGGGAAGCCCATGACCGCGTAGGCGGCGAGGGATTCAGATGCACTGCCCCGGGCCGACGTGAGAACCACCGTGCCATGGTCGGCAAGGCTCTCGCCACCGACTTCGACCGGTGTTTCCTCGACGATATCCGCGACTCGCCGCGCTATCGCGGGTGCCGGATCTATGTAGCTGACAGGCCAGGGGGCCACCGCCGCAATCTCATCGGTCAGCAACGGATAATGCGTGCAGCCCAGAACCACCACATCGGTCTGCTTGCCGGCGCGCGTCCGGAACACAGGCGCCACCTCGCGGCGCAATTCCTCCATGTCGACGGCATGGCCACGCAGCTTCTGCTCGGCGATTTCGGCAAGCCGCGGTGCCCCATGCAGGAACACCTTGCAATGGAAGGCATAGGTATGGATGAGCGAATGGGTATATTCCCGGCTCACCGTGCCGGGTGTTGCCAGCACACCGATGATGCCGGATTTGGTCTGCGCCGCCGCGGGCTTGATGGCCGGCACCGTGCCGACAAAGGGCAGTTTGTAGGCGGCGCGCAATTCGGAAAGCGCAATTGTCGATGCCGTGTTGCAGGCAATGACCACGACGTCAGGTTTCACCATTTCAATCAGGCGGCCGAGCACCATGACGATGCGTACGATCAGTTCCTTTTCCTTCCATGCCCCATAGGGAAAGGCGGCATTGTCGGCGGAATACACGAGATGCGCCTCCGGCAATTGCCGCGCCACGGCGGCAGCCACCGTCAGTCCGCCCATGCCGGAGTCAAACAGCAGGATGCGTGGGCTGGTCATTTTCCTTCGCGCTCCGCTTTGCGCTTTTCATGGGTGCGGGTCAGCGACGACACCATGCCGCGCAGCGAGCGCACTTCCTGCTCCGTCAAATTGGCGCGCGCATAGATGTTGCGGATATTGCGCATCATCCCCGGCCGCTTTTCCGCAGTCTTGAAAAAGCCGGCCTCTGCCAGCTCTGCTTCAATGTGGCCATAAAACCCGTAGAGCTCTTCCTTCGTCGCCGGCCGCGTGTCGGGCATTTGCAGGCCCGGTCCCTCAAGTGCCGCCAATTCAGGAGTTGCCTGCCCCAGCGAAGTCGCGTCATGGCGGAACCATTCATATCCCATCAGCAACACGGCTTGTGCCATGTTGAGCGATGCATAGGCGGGGTTCACGGGCGCTGTCACGATCACATCAGCAAGCGACACTTCATCATTGTTGAGGCCAAAACGTTCGCGGCCGAAGAGCAGCGCCAGGTTTTCACCCCGCGCCGCGCGGCCCCGCATGTCATGGCCTGCCTGCTCCGGCGTCATTACATCCTTGGTCATTCCGCGCGGTCGTGCGGTCGTTGCATAAACATAATGCTTGTCTTGAAGCGCCTCAGGCAGTGTTTTGAAAAGAATGGCTTTCTCCACGGTCTCGTGGGCCCCGGAAGCGACAGTCAGCGCTTTCTCCCGGTCCCAGCCCTCTCGCGGATCAACCAACAACAAATCAAACAATCCGAAATTCGCCATGGCCCGCGCCGCCATGCCGATGTTCTCGCCAAGCTGCGGGTTGACCAGAACAACCGAGGGTCCGGGCGTCAAGGTCACACTGCGTGTTTTGTCGGTGCCTGCCATGGCAGCGCATTAGCCGATCACACTGTGGAAAAACAGCGGGAACTCCAATGGCAACAGAATGCCACGCCACCAAAATTCATGCTGCGGACATGTTCCCGTAATCCCAGGTGTCGTTGAATGTGACCAACGGTTCGTCGAACCGCCGATTTAAAACCAAGGAGGTTTAAAATGAAAACGAAACTCATTCTTGTTGCTGCAATGCTCGCTGGCTTCAGCCTGCCCGCCGTGGCTGCCGTGGCAGCCGCGCAGTACTATGTGGTGAAGGACAGTGCCACCAAGAAGTGCGAGGTTTCCGAAGTGAAGGCCGATGGAAAGAAGCTGATGGAAATCGGCACGATGGGCTACATCACCAAGGCCAACGCCGAAGCGGCCATGAAAGTTGCCAAGGACTGCAAGTAGGCGAACATGGCAGCGGCGCGGACGGCCGCCGCTGCTAGTCTTTTTGCGGACCAGCAAGCTTTCGCGCGTTGCG
>JANNFZ010000034.1:0-5557 GCA_031380375.1 Hyphomicrobiales bacterium | reverse complement strand
CGGAGCTTACGTAAGTGAAGCCGAATACAGAGCCCAGGAAATAGCCGAACAGGCCGATCCACGACACCAGCAACAGGCGCGGCCAGTCCTTGCGATCAATGTGGATGCCGGCGAAGGGCAGGAAAGGCAGGCACATGAGAGCCACCGATATGAGCCGGATGAACATGGAATCCGAGGGCCCGGCTGTGAGTGAAAAGGAGCGAACGAAGGCCGGAGCAACACCCCAAACCAGCACCGTGGCGATGAGCGCCAGACAGGCTTTAACGGGCATGGACGTCCTTGCGGCCGAAAAGGCCCGGTCCATATTGTGCGAAGGCCACGCCCGCCAACATGATGAGGCCACCTGACACCAGATTGAACGTGATGGGTTCGGCGAGAAAGAAATAGCCGCAGACCACGGCAATGACCGGAATGAGATAGAGGAACGAGCCGACGATGGCACCGCTCAGGTGGCGCGTGCCGTAGTTCCACAAAAAAGTGCCGAGGAGGGCATTGAGAACTGCGAGGATCATCAGTTCACCCCACTGGCCCGTGGTGAGGTTTGCAAAGAGCTGCGGCAAAGGCGCCGAAGCAAGAAGTATGAACGGTGGCGCGGAGATCAGGAATGTCAGCGCCGTGATGTCAAAGCCCTTGTATTTGGCGAGCAGTGGCTTTGCGCCGATGGTATAAACAGCCCAGCCAGTGCAGGCGACCATCAGGCAGAAAATTCCCCAGGGGTCGACCGGGCTCACGGCGACTTGCATCAGGTCAGGCCAGAACAGAACAAGTCCGCCAAGAATGGAAATGGCAAGGCCCACAAAAATGCTGACTGAAAGTCTTTCCCTGAGGAAGGCCCAGGCGAGCAGCGCAATAATGATGGGTTCCACCATGGTGACGACAGTGCCGAGACCCGCTGCGACCCGCGCGAAGCCCTCGTTGACGAACCAGTTGTAGCCCATCATGCCAAAACCGGAGACGATGAGCAGGCGGGGCCAGTCGGCACGGGCAATGCGCCAGCCCCCTGTGTACACGAGCGCCGGTACAAGGATGATGACGAGTACCACATAGCGCAGCGCCAGGGAATTTTCCGGGGCCAGTGCCACGGCCATGCTGCGCAGGACAACGGACGATGATCCCCAAATCAGCATGGTGATGAGGAGAACAATGACGGCGCGGGTCTTCTGGTCTGTGGTGCTGGTTGGCATTTTTTTGGTGGTGCCTGTTTCAGGACGGCGGGTCAATCCTTAGCCTTTGCTTGCCTGATATGCGGGGGCTCGCTAGGGTTCGCGCATGTATCGATTGTTTGCATTGTTTTGTTGGTGGCGGTTGCCCATGCGGCACCCGCCGACCCGCAACATGCGGCAGCAGCTTATGAACGTGGCCGCGTTCTCTTGAAAATCGGCGAACCGCAAAAAGCCATCGCGGATTTCACCGTCGCAATATTGCGCGATGCAAAATTTGGCCGGGCGCTGGCCAAGCGCGGCGAAGCAAAAATCATCCTCAATAACTGGGAAGGGGCGTTCATGGATTTTGATGCAGCAGTTGTTGCATCACCCCAGGACTATGAGGTGTTCGTGATCCGCTCGACCTACCGCTTCAAGCGCGGTGAATTGGCTGGTGCGGTGGCCGACATGGAAGCAGCAATCGCCGTGGCCGATGAAGCCACCGCCTCACAATTGCGGGCCATGCTGGAAAAGATGAAATAGTTCAGGCGTAGGTGGCGCGGACCTTTTGCACCGCAGGCCGCGCCGCCATGCGGGCGCGATGGTCAATGACGCGCGGGAATTTGCTGATGTCAACGCTGTCGCCTTCCATCCATGTGGCAAGCGTATAGAGATAGCAGTCGGCAATCGTGAATTGCGCGCCCATCACCCATGGTCCGGTGAGAAAGTCATTCTCGATCAAGTTGAAATTGTCGGTCATGTTTTGCGGTACCTTGATCTTCAGCTTGTCGATCACGCCGGGATCATCGGACCAGCGGGCGCCGCGAAATCCATGGGCATGGTTGGGATGGACAGTGGAGCAGAGCCAGACATTGAAGGCCTGCATTTTCGCCAGTGCAAAGGCATCATCAACGGGCGCCATGTTGGATTTGGCGTGGCTTTGCGCGATGTAAAGAAGAATGGCGGGGACCTCCGTCAGGATGCCCCGTTCGGTCACAAGGGCTGGTACACGGGCCTTGGGATTGATCTTCAGGTATTCCGGCTTTTTCTGTTCGTCCTTGCTGAAATCAAGGCGTGTGATCTTGTAGGCAGCACCCACTTCTTCAAGTGCAATATGTGGCGCCAACGAACAAGAGCCGATGCCGCCGATAAAGAGATTGAGCATCAGGAGGCGACGCCCTTGTCGGCCATCAGTTGCTTCAACTCACCGGACTGGAACATTTCCATCATGATGTCAGCGCCGCCGATGAATTCACCCTTCACATAGAGCTGCGGAATGGTCGGCCAGTTGGTGTATTCCTTGATGCCGTTGCGCATTTCCTCCGAGGCCAGCACATTGACGTCGGCGAAGGCGACGCCAAGGTTCTGGAGGATCTGCACCGAGCGGCCGGAAAAGCCGCACATGGGCGCGTCGACCGTTCCTTTCATGAAGAGCACGACGTCGTTGGATTTAACGGTGGTATCGATTGTAGTGTGGATGTTGGTCATTTGGGTTCACTGGTCCTGTGGTGCTGAGGTTTGAAGGGCAAGGGCGTGCAATTCACCGCCCATGCGGCCTTTGAGGGCGGCATAGACCATCTGGTGTTGCTGCACGCGGTTTTTGCCCGCGAAGGCGGCGGAAATGACATTGGCCGAATAATGGTTGCCGTCCCCCGCGAGGTCGCGGATTTCGACGGTGGCATCGGGCAGGCCTTCCTTGATGAAGCGCTCGATTTCGGTTGCGGTCATGGCCATGGGGGTCGGTCCTGTGCTGGAACACTAGATAGGGTAATGGCCGAAAAAATACCAGTGCAGGGCGGATATTGATCGGCAGTGGCCAGGGCGTTAGAAAACACCGTTTCCCCGGACTGGACCCGTGTCATGCCCCTGTCGCGCCGTGAACTCCTGACTTCATTATTTTGGGCGGGCCTTCTGTCGGGACTGGCGCAGCGCGCTGCGGCAGAAGCCTTTCCGGTCAGCGTCAAGGAAGCAAAGCAGGTTGCCTACAAGTTCCAGCGACGGGACATGGAATTTGAAACGGTGGAGGCGCCCGGCACCATTGTTGTCAACCCGAAGAAATGTTTCCTCTATCTTGTACTCGGCAATGGCATGGCCACGCGCTATGGCTGTTCCGTTGGCAAGTCGGCCAAAGCCTGGACGGGCGCCGTCACCGTCAAGAAGATGAAAGAATGGCCGGTGTGGATTCCGGCTCCCTATCACATCGAACACAAGCCCGAGCTTGCGAAATGGCTGCCCGATGGCATGCCAGGCGGCCCGGACAATCCGCTAGGCGCGCGGGCCATGTATCTTTTCAAGGGCGAGGTCGATACGATCAACCGCATCCACGGCGCCATGAAACCCGGAGACATTGGCCGCAAGGCGACAGCCGGTTGTATCGGCTTGCTGAATGCGGATATCGTTCATCTCTACGACCGCGTGCGGGTTGGCGCGCGGGTGGTGATGCTGGGATAGGCACAGGTCTTGAGTAACGGTCGAAAGTGCCACGCAAGAGGTAAACTTTGCTAAGTCAGCGATTCGATTTGAGATAGTCGGGCGAGTTTCTCCAAGCGGCTAGTGGCATCAACTCGGCTACCACCCCAAACTGAAGAAATTCTAACACATCCAGTTCGCTGCACTGCAGATGCAACTGCAAAGAAATCGCCCGGATCTGCCAGAACTTTTGGTACGAGCTCTTTCATCACAGCATCCTGGATGACAATTCTTACTGCGTCGCTGTCTGGCTGGCCCTCGTTCTGTTTTTGTATGCGGGACAGCGTTCCCAAAAAGACTATTTCTTCGGAAGAAAGATCGGCCAATACGCGCGCGCACGATGCGATTTCGTCGGGTTCGAATGGAATCGGCGCAATTGATCCTTCGAGAAGAACTCGAGCCATGAGTTGAAGATTTCTTCGCGCCGCGCCTATTCGCACAGCGTTTAGATACTGAAAGAGCAGGCCATAAAAGCTCTGAGGGTCCACATCTGACGCAAGTTTGTTACCTCTTTCGAGTTCTTCGAGAAGTATCTCTTTCGCCTCACTGGCACGCCTATCCATGTACTCTGAGAAACCCAACGCTGTAACTTGTGTTGCAGTTGCTAGAGGTGTTTGGCCCAGCATGATTGACGCTAGGTCTGCCGCGACCGATGCTACCAAGTTGCCCAAGTTGGTTGTCACTCCGCCGCTTCCTTGCGGCCCCGTTTCAGCACTTCGCGCAGATACTGCCCGGTATAGCTGCGCTTTTCGCGGGCCACGTCCTCGGGCGTGCCAACGGCCACGATTTCACCGCCGCCATCGCCGCCTTCAGGGCCCAGGTCAATCACCCAATCGGCTGTCTTGATGACCTCCAGATTGTGCTCGATCACCACCACGGTGTTGCCCTGGTCCACCAGTTCATGCAGCACTTCCAGCAGTTTTCGGACATCGTGGAAGTGCAGGCCCGTTGTCGGTTCATCAAGCAGATAGAGCGTGCGGCCTGTGGCGCGCTTCGACAGTTCCTTTGCCAGTTTGACGCGCTGGGCCTCGCCGCCCGACAGCGTCGTCGCTTGCTGGCCGACCTTGATATAGCCAAGCCCCACGCGCTCCAGCGTTTCCATTTTCTCGCGTACCGAAGGCACGGCGCGGAAAAACTCGGCCCCTTCCGCCACCGTCATGTCGAGCACATCGGCGATGGATTTGTCCTTGAACCTGATCTCCAAAGTTTCGCGGTTGTAGCGTTTGCCGCTGCATTCATCGCAAGTCACATAGACATCGGGCAGGAAGTGCATCTCGATCTTGATGACGCCGTCGCCCTGGCAGGTCTCGCAGCGCCCACCCTTGACGTTGAATGAAAAACGCCCCGGACCATAGCCCCGCGCCTTGGCTTCGGGCAGCCCTGCAAACCAGTCACGCATCGGTGTGAAAGCGCCCGTATAGGTGGCGGGATTGGAGCGCGGCGTGCGGCCGATGGGCGACTGGTCAATGTCGATGATCTTGTCGAGATGTTCGATGCCTTCAATGCGGTCATGGGGCAGGGGCGCTTCGCGGGCGCCAGTCAATTTGCGGGCCAGTGCCCGATAAACCGTATCGATGAGCAGTGTGGATTTTCCGCTGCCCGAAACGCCGGTGAAGCAGGTGAAAATGCCCAAGGGAATTTCCGCCGAAATGGTTTTCAGATTGTTGGCGCGCGCCCCCGTCACGCGGATCGAGCGTTTCGCCTGCCAGCGGCGGCGCGGCCGCGGCACCGGCACCTGTTGCAGCCCCACCAGATATTGCCCGGTGATGCTGTTTGGGTTCTGCATCACCTGGTCGGGCGTGCCCTTGGCCACAATATGCCCGCCATTGACGCCGGCACCGGGGCCGATATCGACGACATAATCGGCGAGACGGATGGCATCCTCGTCGTGCTCGACCACAATCACCGTGTTGCCGAGGTCGCGGAGATGCGTGAGGGTTTGCAAC
>JANNFZ010000006.1:0-2873 GCA_031380375.1 Hyphomicrobiales bacterium | reverse complement strand
TTGGCGTGCAGCGCCACGCCGAGGCCCGCTGCCAGCAACATGGGAATGTCATTGGCACCATCACCAACAGCAAGAACATCCTCGCTGGCAAGTCCCCGCGCGGCACATATGCGTTTCAGGCTTTCGACCTTGGCTTCCTTGCCGAGTATGGGCATGGCCAACTGGCCGGTGAGTTTTCCATTTTCTGAAAGCAGGGTGTTGGCATGGTGCTCGTCAAAGTCCAGTGCAGCCGCCACGGGTCCGGTGAACGCCGAGAAGCCTCCTGATACCAAGGCAGTAAAGGCACCGTGGGCCTTCATGGTGGCGACCAGCGCCTTGCCGCCACTCGCCAAAGAAATGCGCTCTTTGAGCAACATTTCGATCATTGAAACATCAAGCCCCTTGAGCAGTGCCACCCTTTCCAGAATCGCTTCTTGAAAATCCAGCGCGCCGTGCATGGCCCGCATTGTGATGTCCTTGATGCGGTCACCGACACCCGCCACCACGCCAAGCTCATCGATGCATTCCTGGTCGATCATCGTCGAGTCCATGTCGGCGATGAGCAAGCGCTTGCGGCGATTGTGCTTTGGAACAACAACGCAATCCAATGGGTAATTGTCGAGCACCCGCTTCAGTTCCGGCAGTTGCGCCGGAGCGTCAAATTCCAGTGCATCACCGGTCTTGAGCCAACGGGCCTCATCGCCGCCGAAATCTCGCAGCACTGCCACAACGTCAGGCGTGATTGCGCCCGAGCCTGGGGCTGCTATGAGGACGACAACGGAATCCATGAATGAACAAACTGCCTGCAAAATCGGTCGTGCTTATTGCAGGCCCCACGGCCAGCGGCAAGTCGGCTTTTGCGCTTGGGATGGCGCGCGAGCGCAATGGCGTCATTATCAATGCCGACTCCATGCAGGTCTATCGTGAACTTCGCATCCTGACCGCGAGACCTTCCGGCAAAGATGAGCGGCTCGCCCCGCACCGGCTCTATGGCCATACCAGTGGCGCTGGGGACTATTCGGTTGGCAATTGGTTGAAGGAGGCCACGGCTGAAATTGTCCGCTGTTGGGACGAGGGCGTCCTGCCCATCGTCTGCGGTGGCACCGGTCTTTATTTCAAGGCAATGGAACAGGGCCTGGCCGAAGTGCCGTCAATTAACCCACATGTACGGGAGAAATGGCGTGGCTTTGACGGTGACATTCATGCCGAGTTGCAACACCGCGACCCAGAGATGGCAGTGCGGCTGCCGCCTTCCGATCGCCAGCGAATCACGCGCGCCCTCGAAGTATTTGATACCACAGGACGCTCGCTGCTGGCCTGGCAACAGGGCGCGAAAGAAAACGCTTTCCTCAATAAAATCAACGTGGAAAGACACCTTGTCAATGTTCCACGCGAAGACCTCTACGCCCGGGCCGAGCGCCGCTTTGATGACATGCTGGCACAGGGTGCCTTGGAGGAGGTGCGTGCGCTGCCTGACTATCCCGACGCCCAACCCGTCATGAAGGCCATTGGCGTGCCGGAACTGCGCGCCCATCTGCGAGGCGCGCTTTCTCTGACGGAAGCCGCAAGTCTCGCCAAGACGGCATCCCGCCATTACATCAAACGCCAGCTCACCTGGTGGCGCGGGCAGGGCGCTTATTGGACCGCAAGGGCCGACGGCTCTTGACCTTTTTGCTCCGTACACATACAACCCGCCCATGAACACAATTCTTATCGTCGTAGGACCGCGTGGCGCCACGGAGGGTTAACCCTCCGGGATACATGGTGCTACGCGGAACACAGGCTCCCTCGGGGGCCTTTTTTATTGGTAAAATTACACTAGAAGACTTTTCGATCGTGAGGATGACATGGCTGGAACTGCAAAAGATGAATTGATGTCAGGCGCTGAAATGGTGCTCCGGGCCTTGGCTGACCAGGGCGTGGAACATGTTTTCGGCTATCCCGGCGGTGCCGTTCTGCCGATCTATGACGAGTTCTTCCAGCAGGAAAAAGTAAAGCACATCCTGGTGCGCCACGAGCAGGGGGCCACTCATGCCGCCGAAGGTTATGCACGGTCGACAGGCAAGGTGGGCGTGGTGCTTGCAACGTCGGGGCCCGGTGCCACCAATTGCGTGACCGGCCTTACCGACGCCTTGATGGATTCGATCCCCATGGTCTGCCTCACGGGCCAGGTGCCGACACATCTCATCGGCAATGATGCCTTCCAGGAATGCGACACCGTGGGTATCACCAGGCCCTGCACCAAGAACAACTGGCTGGTGAAGGACGTGAATGACCTCGCCCGCGTCATCCACGAGGCCTTTTATGTGGCGCGCACGGGTCGTCCCGGTCCCGTGGTCGTGGATATTCCGAAGGACGTGCAATTTGCCAAGGGCAAATATGTGGGGCCGCAAGGCATCGTCACCAAGACCTATAACCCCCGTGTGAAACCGGACCAGAATGCCATCCGTGCCGCCATTGAATTGATCGCCACGGCCAAGCGCCCGATTTTCTATACGGGCGGCGGCGTCATCAACTCCGGCCCCACGGCTTCGAAACTGTTGCGCGAATTTGTTGCGATGACCGGCATTCCCGTCACATCCACGCTGATGGGGCTTGGTGCTTATCCGGCCTCCGGCAAGGAATGGCTTGGCATGTTGGGTATGCACGGCACCTACGAAGCCAATATGGCCATGCATGATTGCGATGTGATGGTGAACATCGGCGCGCGCTTTGATGACCGCATCACGGGAAGGCTCGATGCTTTCTCGCCGGGCTCGCGCAAGATCCATGTCGATATCGATGCCTCGTCGATCAACAAGAATGTGCACGCCGATATTCCGATCGTCGGCGATTGCGCCTACGTGCTTGAGGACATGCTGCGCATCTGGAAGGCCAAGGCCCCGCAAGTCGAT
>JANNFZ010000581.1:0-2604 GCA_031380375.1 Hyphomicrobiales bacterium | reverse complement strand
TACTCATACTCACAGAGGATGGCGCGTCGGTGGCCGAGGTTAGCCGCCGCCTCATCGCCCGGGGCTTTGACAAAAGCATGGTCACCGTGCTGGAAAACCTGGGCAGCAGCACGGAAACAACGCATTCCTTTGTCGCCTCGGAAATGCCAGACCAGACATGGTCTCCGTTGAACACACTCGCCGTTCACTGCATCGCATCGCCGGTTGCCAAAGTCTGGTCGCGTATCGCCGGACTTCCCGATGATGCTTTTCAACACGACGGCCAGATCACCAAGCGCGAGGCCCGCGCCGCAACGCTTGCCGCGTTGGCACCTGCACCCGACCAATTGCTGTGGGACATTGGCGCAGGTTCTGGTTCCATCAGCATTGAATGGATGCGTTCGACACGGGGCTGCGAGGCCATTGCCATCGAGCCCGACGCGGAACGCCGCGCCATGATCGCAATCAACGCCGATCAATTGGGAACACCGCGCCTGAAAGTGATTGCTGGTTCTGCACCGGAAGCTTTGGCGGAATTATCCGCTCCCCACGCGGTATTCATTGGTGGTGGCATTGACGATGATGGTGTCTTCGAGGCCGCTTGGGGCGCTTTGCGCAGCGGCGGCAATCTTGTTGCCAACACTGTTACGCTTGAAGGCGACCGCCGCTTGATCAACCTTCAGGAACAACATGGTGGAGACTTGGTGCGCATGGACGTGTCGACGCTCACCAAAGTTGGCGACATGCGGGCCATGAAACCGCGCATGAGCGTGTTGCAATGGCGGGTGCAGAAGCCATGAGCGGAATTCTTTACGGTGTGGGCGTGGGGCCCGGTGATCCCGAACTAATGACAGTCAAGGCCTGGCGGCTGATTTCCACGGCCAAGGTCATTGCCTTTCTGGCGGCCAATGGCAGCGAGAGTACGGCACGCAACATCGCCAAGCCATTCCTGCCCGATGATGCCACGGAATTGGCAATCGACATGCCCATGCGGGTGGAACGTGAACCGGCGATGGTCGCCTATGATGCAGGCGCTGCGCGCATCACCGAGCATCTGTCGAAGGGCACCGATGTCGTCATGCTCTGCGAAGGCGATCCGTTCTTCTATGGCAGTTTCATGTATATTTTCGAACGCCTCTCGGAAAAATTTGAAACCGTTGTTGTTCCCGGTGTCACTTCGATCACGGCGGCGGCGGCGCAAATGGGAGTGCCATTGTGCGAGCGCGACGACGTGCTGAAAGTCCTTCCGGCAACGTTGGACGAGGCGCGTCTGGTTGAAGAACTCGAAACCTGCCAATCGGCCGCCATCATCAAGGTCGGCAGGCATTTTGGCAAGGTTAAGAAGGTTCTTGCAGCCCTTGACCTCACGAGCAAGGCCACGGCCATTGTGAAGGCCACGCATGACGATCAAGCGATCCGGAAAGTGGCAGACATCGCCGAGGACACCCTGCCCTATTTCACAACCATCATTGTGAAGGTGTGACCATGGCCAAGCGCCAAATTGCGATTTTTGTTTTGGGTCTATCGGCATTGCCAATGGCCAAAATCATCAAATCATCCGTCGGCGGATTGATCCACGGCCCTGTGGGACTCGCTGGCTGCGACAAGAATTTTGAAAAGGCAACCCATGCCATCGCATTCTCCTTTCGAACGTCTGCTGCCGTCGTCGGGCTCTGTGCCTCAGGCATAATCATCCGCGCGATAGCTGATCGGCTTAAGAACAAGTATCGCGAAGCACCGGTCGTTGCTGTCGCCGAGGACGGTTCTTCTGTGATTCCATTGATCGGCGGGCACCACGGGGCGAATGACCTGGCCCGTAGAATTGCAGCCGCGACCAACGGACACGCAGCAATCACCACGGCAAGCGACGTGCGCTTTGGCGAAGCACTCGATGAACCCGATGAGGGGTTGGTACTTGCCAATCCGGAGAATTTGAAGTCAGCCACTGCGGCGAAACTGCGTGGCGAAGAGATAGTTCAGGAAGTCACAATCTATCGAAAGAAAGGTGGTCCCAATCATCTGGTTTACCATCCCCGAATTCTGACAGTGGGCATAGGCTGCGAACGGGGGACCGATCCGGCCGAGGTACGGCAGTTGATTGCTGATACTCTGGTAAAGCACAACATTGCCGAGCAATCTATTCTGCGTCATGCCTCAATCGACCTAAAGGAAGACGAGCCAGCGGTCTCACAATTCAAGCCTGTCATGTTCTTTTCCGCTGAAGAATTGAAAGCACAGAGCCATCACATCAGTTCGCCGTCCAGCATTGTGGAACGGGAAGTCGGCACACCGAGCGTTGCCGAGGCAGCGGCGCTGGCTTTGATCGGCGACGGGGCGAAACTGATTGTTCCAAAGACGAAAAGCAAACGCGCGACGATTGCCATTGCTGAAGCGCCGCAAGCCTATTTCCAACCACATGGCAGAATTCGCGGCGTTGTGAGTCTTGTCGGAATCGGACCCGGCGACTCTAGGCTCATAACGCCTGAAGTGGATTTCACGCTTTGGGATTCGCACGAGTGGGTCGGCTATTCGCTCTATCTTGATCTGGTTGAACACCTTCGCAATGGACAGGAGCGTCACGACTTCCCCCTCGGCGATGAAGAGAAGCGCTGGCGTTTGCATTTC
>JANNFZ010000559.1:0-7945 GCA_031380375.1 Hyphomicrobiales bacterium | reverse complement strand
ATTGCGTTTTCAGTTTTCAAGCCCGCTGCAAGTCCTGTTGCAACAGCAACCATCAGCCTCAAGGCCACCAATGGCCGTGTGCTCGCCGAAAGTCCGGTGACCTTCAACGGCACTACTGCAACGGCCAGGATCAACCTGCCGCTGGCCCTGCGCAATGAAATCGAGGGCGTGACCATTGCCGGCGAAGCCCATGCCGCCGCACGGCAATTGCTTGATGACCGCTGGCGCAAGCGCACCATTGCCATGCAGACGTCGGAATCAACGGAACAGGCCCAGCCCCTGCTCTCGCCGCTGCATTATGTGACCCGTGGCCTTGAACCCTATGCCGAGATCTATGAGCCGCAAACCTCCGCCGACGTGACGAGCCTCATTGACAGCGGGCTCTCCATGCTGGTGCTCGCCGACATTGGCGTGTTGCCCGAGGACATCGCACCGAAGGTCGGCGATTGGATCGAAAAAGGCGGCATTCTCCTGCGCTTTGCCGGCGCCCGGGTTGCTGCAAGCCATGACGCCCTTTTCCCGGTGCGCTTGCGCGAAGGCGACCGCACACTCGGCAGTGCCTTGTCCTGGGAAACGCCGCAAGGCTTGCAGGCCTTTCCCGAAACGTCGCCCTTTGCAGGGCTTGCCGTCGATCCCCGCATCACCGTTTCCCGTCAGGTGCTGGCCGAACCAGATGCCGAGCTTAGCGCCAAGACCTGGGCCAGCCTCAGCGATGGCACACCGCTTGTGACGGCCGAGCGCCGGGGCAAGGGCCTCATCGTGCTTTTCCACGTGACAGCCAATGCCAATTGGTCGAACCTGCCACTGTCGGGACTCTTCCTGCAAATGTTGCAACGGATCGCCGGACTTGACCCCACGCAACAGGTGACCAGCGGCAGCGGCGAAACCTCAGCCTACGCACCACGCCTCATCCTGACAGGCGAAGGCGATCTCGTTTCTCCCGATGGCGCGGCGCAATCCATCCCCGCAAATCTTTTCGAAACAGCGAAAGTTTCTGCAACCACGCCGCCCGGCCTTTATGCACGGGGCGGCGCAGAGCGGGCTCTCAACCATGCGCTGGCGGCAAGTGATCTCACACCCATGAATGCGAGTGTCGCAGGCGTCAGCGTTGCCTCCTATGCGCCGCAGGCCAAGACCTCGTTGGTGCCGCAATTGGCCAGCGCCGCTTTCTTGCTTTTTTTGCTCGATTGCATCGCCACGCTGCTTATTGCCGGAGGTCTTTCACGTCTTCGCAGTGCCCCCGCCGTGATCATTTTTGCCCTCGTGCTTGCTTCGCAAATATCCAATGATACCAAAGCACAGGATATGGATATGAAAGCGGCACTTGAGCCGCGTTTGGCCTTTGTGCGCACCGGCGATGAGGAAATAGACCGGATCAGTGAAGAGGGCCTCAAGGGCCTGACTCTCATTCTCTCGGACCGCACTTCGGCGGACTTGGCCTCGCCCATGGGCATCAACATCGACAGCGACGAAATTGTCTTTTTCCCGCTCCTCTACTGGCCGGTGAAGAGCAATGCCGAAAACCTGGGCGAGGCGACCCGCAACAAGCTGGCGCAATACATGAAGAACGGCGGAACAGTGTTCTTTGACCTGCGCGATGGCGGCGTTGATCTTGATGGTTCCAATGGCGACAGCCTTAAACGCATCCTTGCGAAAATTGATGTGCCGCCGCTTGAGCCCGTGCCTGAGGGACATGTTGTGGCGCGTACTTTCTATCTGCTCTCGAGTTTTCCGGGTCGCTACGAGGGCGCTTCACTTTGGGTCGAATCCAATCTCGGCGAGGCAGGCGCCAGTCCCGGCACCGCCGACGGTGTGTCCTCGATCATCATCGGCGCCAATGACTATGCCGCCGCCTGGGCGCTCGATGACGCAGGCCAACCCCTCTATGCGCTGGTGCCCGGCAGCGACCGCCAGCGTGAATTCGCCTTCCGCGTCGGCATCAATGTCGTGATGTATGCGCTGACCGGCAACTACAAGGCCGACCAGGTCCATGTGCCGGCCTTCCTCGAAAGGCTCGGCCAATGAGCGGCTGGCATATCCTTTTCCTGCCTCACGTATCCTGGACAGTCTTCTGGGTGGCGGCGGCACTGGGTGCTGCAACAATTGCAGCCATGCTCTACGGAAAAATGCGCGGCAGCCTCTTGCGGGCCCTTGGCCTTGTGTTGCTTTTGGGGGCACTCGCCAATCCGCAATTGTCGCGGGAAGAACGGCAATACCTGGCCGACATCGTCACCATCATCGTCGATGACAGCCAAAGCCAGTCGCTGGCCAATCGCCGAACTCAAACCGACGAGGCATTGGCAGCACTGAAATCCCGGCTGCAATCCATGGGCACGCTTGACGTCCGCGTCGGACGTACCGTCACAGGTGCAACACCCGACACGGATGGCACCCGGGTTTTCGCCGCCCTGCAACGCATCATGGCCGATGTGCCGCCGGAGCGGTTCGGCGGAGCCTTCATCATCAGCGACGGCCAGGTGCACGATGTTCCCGCGGGCGAGGCTTTGCCCAAGCTCCACGGACCGCTCCACGTCCTGCTGACGGGAAGCAAGTCGGAAACCGACCGCCGCGTCGCCATTGCAAAATCACCGCGCTTTGCCATCACCGGCCAGGAACAGTTGGTCACGTTCTCGGTCGAGGAACAGCCTGAGGGCACCACCGCCATTGATGTCACCATCCGCCTGCCCAATGGCGAGGAACGGAAATTGCAAGTTGCGCCCAACACCGAGCAGAGCCTGTCCTTCATGATCGACCGCGCCGGGCAGAATGTCGTTGAGATCGCCGCAGCCCCGCGCACAGGCGAAATCACCCTTGCCAACAACCGCGCCCTTGTCGCCATTCAAGGCATCCGTGACCGCTTGCGTGTGCTGCTCGTCTCGGGCGAACCGCATCCCGGCGAGCGCGCCTGGCGCAATTTGTTGAAGGCCGATGCGGCCGTTGACCTTGTGCACTTCACCATTCTGCGCCCGCCGGAAAAGCAGGATGGCACACCGACCCGCGAGCTTTCGCTCATTGCCTTCCCGACGCGTGAGCTTTTTGTCGACAAGCTCGATGAATTTGATCTGGTGATTTTCGACCGTTATCGACGCCAATCGGTGCTGCCAGACGCCTATCTCTCCAATGTCGCCGATTATGTCCGCAAAGGTGGCGCCGTGCTGATTTCGTCAGGCCCCGACTTTGCCGATGAGGGCGGCCTTGCCGGCACGCCGCTGCTTGATGTCATGGCCGCAGCACCAACGGGCGCAATCACCGAAACACCTTTCAAGCCGCAACTGACGGAACTCGGCAAGCGCCACCCTGTCAGCAAGGGCCTGCCCGGTGAAAACAACGGCAACCCCACCTGGGGCCGCTGGTTCCGCCTCATCGACACGAATGTGCAGAACGACGGCGTGGCCCTCATGCATGGACCGGACAACAAACCGCTTCTCGTATTGGCCCGCGCTGGTGAGGGTCGCGTGGCCCAGTTTCTCTCGGATCAGGGCTGGCTGTGGGCCCGGGGCTTCGAAGGCGGTGGCCCGCAAATGGAAGTGCTGAGGCGACTTGCCCATTGGCTTATGAAGGAACCGGACCTCGAGGAGGAAGCCCTCGTGGCCCGCCAGCAAGGCAACAACCTGCTGATCGAGCGTCGCACCCTCGCTGATGCAGTGAAGCCTGTGCAGGTCACGTCACCTTCCGGCAAAACGAGTTCGGCGACACTGTTGCCCCGCGATCCTGGGGTTTTTTCTGCTGTCGTCACAACCACAGAAACCGGCCTCTATGCCATCCGTGATGGCGACAAACAGGCCTTTGCCATCGTCGGCAATGCCGACAGCAAGGAATCTTCCGATGTCCGCGCCACTGCCGTCCGCCTCCAGCCCGCCACAGCGGCAACGGGTGGCGGTATCGCATGGCTGGAAGACGGCATGCCGAGACTTTCAAAAGTGCGACCCCATGCCCTTGCTGCGGGCAACGGCTGGATGGCTGTCACTGACAATCAACAGTTCCGTGTCACAGCGCTGCGCGAGACGCCGCTGTTCTCAACGCTTGCGAGTCTTGGTGTGCTGCTGCTCGCCCTGTCGCTCATGTGGTACCGTGAAGGGCGCTAGAGCACGATCACCTTGGACCGGTACGGTCTAAGGTGATGAACGTGCTCGCCAATTAAATTTCCGATCGCGCTTTGTCAGTTTTGGATGCTATATCCAAAACTGACCGCGATCTATACTTTGCCGCTGACAGCACAAGGCCATGGGCGGTTGAAAGCGCACCTGACTTAAGTTCAAGAAACAACAACCTTGCGGGATCAACAGGACCCGGCAGTATCAATTGCCCCATAGGCACTTTCATAAATCCGACCCGCGCATAGTAAGGCGCATCACCCACGAGAATGACAAGGGCATGGCCCAGCGCTTGCGCGGCTTTGAGAGTTTCGCGCATGAGTGCCAACCCGATGCCGAGATTCTGCCGTTCGGGATGCACAGCCAATGGGCCAAGCAACAGGGCAATTGTTCTGGCATCGCCGATCACCAGCGGCCAATAGGATATGGCCCCCGCCAATCCCAGTTCTTTGTCGCGCACCACCCGTGAAAGACCCAAAACCGCGGCACTTCCCTCGCGCAGACGATAAGAAGTCTTGGTGCGCCGCGACAGGCCGAAGGAAAGATCAAGCAGGTGCTCAATGTGGGGTTCGTCGGCGGGCGTGGCCGCCGCAGTGGCAACGACAAGGGTCATGATGGAATCCGGAAACAGGAGGAATTGATTGCAGCCATCACATGAAGCAATGGCCCGTGCACAAGACAATTCTCAGGCCAAGCCTCGTCGCAGTCGCAGCGTGATGTCACGGGTCCGGATCATGGGCAGCGCGCATAGGCCGGGCTTAGGTTCGCGTCAAGCATCATCACCACAGCAGCGAAACCTGTGTCTTCCCCGTCAATTCGTCAATGCGGCGCCGAGTCGAGGGCAGGCAATCGGCTGGCAAACTGTCGGCCGCAAAAAAATTGGCTGCGGCGATCTCCCGGGTCGGTGTGAATCCCTGCCACTCAAATTCGCGCAACACATAGAAAGCCAGGTGATCGCCCGGAAAACTCGAATGGTTTGAGTAGATGCCATGCAGTGCCAGTAGCCCTTTCGCCGTCACCTGGGCCTCTTCGTGCAACTCGCGGATGGCCGCCGTCTCGCAGGTCTCACCCCGCTCCACGCCGCCACCGGGAAACAGCCAGCCTGGTGAATAGGTGTGCTGCACCAACAGAAAACGACCCTCCCGGTCGATCACGGCGGTCCTTGCGCCCAGCGTCATGCCGCGTTGCCAGCGCAACATGCGTTGCCACACAAGCCCATGGAAAACTTTGAAAAACGCGTGTTTGAAGGACATGAAGGCCTCGCTTGAGTCGGCAGCACGGAAGCCTTATGTGTCGCCTCGCTTGTTTCGTCCACCACAGGATTTCTTGAGCCCCATGCGGCAGTGCCTCCGAATTTTCATGCAATCCAACGGCACCCAACCTTGGCTGGTGCTGCTCTGCCTGCTCATCGGTGGTCTTCTCGAAGCCATCGGCGTCGGTTCGCTTCTGCCAGCCATTGGTGCCTTGATGAATAATCCCGCCGGTGAGACCAACCGTTTTGAAGCAGCCTTCCGTTCCATTGTGGACATACTCGGCCTGCCTGTCAGCATCGACGCCATCCTGCTGCTCTGCGTCGGCATATTGGTGGTTCGATCAGCGTTTCTGTTTGGTGCCATGTCCTATGCCGGCATCAGTGGTGCCCGCGTCACCAACCGCCTGCGCAAGCGCCTCGTCAAATCCATCTTTGAGGCCAAGTGGAGTTACTACGCCAACCAGCGCAGCGGAGAGTTGGCCTCGGTCATCAGCACCGATGCATTGCGGGCAGGCGATGCTTTCAACCTCGCGGCTGCAGCCGTGGCCAATTTCATCCAGGTCGCCGCCTATGGCCTCATTGCCATACTCATCAACTGGCAGGTGGCATTGATCGCCTTGGCAGGGGGCGCACTGACTTCGATTCTTACCCGCCGCCTGATCACAATATCGCGGAAGGCGGGCTACAAGCTCAATGACCACAACGCTGCCCTCGCCACCGACATGGTGGACATGCTGCAGAACATCAAACCGCTGAAATCCATGCACCGCTTTGAGGCTTTGCTGGTCAACATTGTAGGCAACATCCGACGCGTGAGAAACGCCATCTATGTCCAGAGCTTTACACGCTATGGGCTGATCTATGGCATCGATCTCCTCAACATCCTGATGATTGCCGGCCTTGCCTGGCTCGCCTTGCATATAGGCCGGATCACCGTGCCGGAATTGCTGGTCTTCGGCATCATGTTTATCCAGGTTGTCGGCAATGTCGCGAAACTTCTGAAACAAGTGCAGGCTACCAGCATGATGGAAGCGGCCTTTGTCCGCATTAACCGGGTCATCAGCGAAGCGGAAGCACAAAGTGAAAGCGGCACGGCTGGCAAGCAACCCGTGGTCAATGTAGCGCTGCGCTTTGAAGCCGTGTCCTTCAGCCACGGCGAAAAGGCGATTATCAGGAATGCAACACTCGACATTTCGCCGCGCCGCATCACCGTGCTGCAAGGGCCGTCGGGTGCCGGCAAAACCACATTGATTGACCTGCTGATCGGGTTGCACCGTCCGGCCAAAGGCCGCATTCTGATCGGTGATGATGACCTGAACGACATCGACCTCAAGGCCTGGCGGCAATCAATCGGCTATGTGCCCCAGGAGTTGACGCTTTTTCACGACAGCATCCGCGAAAACATCACGATCGCCGAAACAGGCATCAGCGATGATGATGTGATGACCGTATTGGATCTCGCGGGTGCTGGTGATTTTATCGCAGCGCTTCCCAACGGCATTGACACTGATGTCGGTGAATTTGGCGGCAAGCTTTCCGGCGGCCAGCGCCAGCGCATTTCACTGGCCCGCGCCCTTGTCCGAAAGCCACACCTGCTCATTCTTGACGAAGTGACCAGTGCACTTGACCCGGAAACCGAGACCGACATTGTCCGCAACATTGCAAAACTGCGCGGCCGCTACACGATCATCGCCATCACCCACCGCCCCGCATGGACAGCCATTGCCGACAGGCTCTACAAGGTCGACAAGGGACGCGTCACCGAAGTCGCAAAATCAGGCAAGGGCCGGAAATCATGACTGTTGAAATACGCGAGGTCCGGACCAAGGCTGACAAGCTTGATTTTCTGCGTGTCCCCTTTCCGCTTTATCGCCATGATCCGAACTGGGTTGCGCCGCTCTTTCTCGAGCGCCTCGATCATCTCGATTCCAACAAGAACCCTTATTTCAAACACGCCGACGCCCAACTCTTCACGGCCTGGCGCAATGGCATTGCTGTGGGTCGCATCTCCGCCCAAGTCGACACTCTGCGTCAACAGCGCTACAATGACGGCCTCGGACAATTCGGTTTTTTCGACTGCGAGGACAGCCAGGAAACAGCCGACGCACTTTTTTCATCTGCCGCCACATGGCTGAAGGATCGCAGCTGCAAGGGCCTGCAAGGTCCCTACAGTTTCTCCATTAATGACGAGATGGGCCTGCTGATCAAGGGTTTTGACGCTCCACCCAACATGATGATGGGCCACGGCCAGCCCCACTATGCCAAACTCATGGACAGCGCTGGCTTCCACAAGGCCAAAGACGTGATCGCCTATCGCACCGATGATACAGGGCAGTTGCCACCCCTGCTTCTGAAAATCTACAGGCGCGCCTTGCTCAGGGGCGATATCAGGCTGCGCCCCCTCGACAAGGGCAGGATCGACAGCGAAATCGCCATCATCATGGATATCTTCAATGATGCCTGGTCGGAGAATTGGGGCTTTGTGCCCTTCACCGCCGAGGAATTGAAGAAACTTGGCCAAGACATGAAAATGCTGGTGGCTGGCGGTTACATTGTAATTGCCGAATACAAGGGCGAGCCCGCCGCCATGGCCGTGACC
>JANNFZ010000513.1:0-6613 GCA_031380375.1 Hyphomicrobiales bacterium | reverse complement strand
ACAGAACTTGTGACAAAGGGCGAGCGCGAAGGCGGCACGCTGGTGCAGGCCTCAGGGCCGTTACCGTCAAAGGGTACATACTTCCCGCCGTCACTGTTCATCAATGTCGATGCCGCTTCGACGGTGATGCAGGTTGAAATTTTCGGGCCTGTCGTCTCGGCCATGACGTTCCGTACGCCGGATGAGGCGGCCATGCTCGCCAATCACACACGCTTCGGCCTTGCCGCATCAATCTGGTCGGAGAACATCAATGTGGCGCTTGATGCCGCAGCGCGCATGAAAGCGGGTGTTGTGTGGATCAACAGCACAAATCTCTTCGATGCGGCAGCGGGTTTTGGCGGTTACAAGGAATCAGGCTTTGGCCGCGAAGGCGGGCGCGAAGGCATGCATGAATATTTGGTGGCGGATTGGCTGAAGGCGCTGCCCCGGCCGAAGGACGTGGCGGCGAAGGCCCTGTCGGGAGCGACATCAGGCATTGCATTGGCTGAAGGCACGCCCTCAATCGACCGCACCGCGAAACTCTATGTGGGCGGCAAGCAGGCGCGGCCCGACTCCGGTTATTCCTATGCAGTCAAGGATGCGAAAGGCCGCGTTATCGGCCAGGCGGGGCTTGGTAATCGCAAGGACATTCGCAATGTGGTCGAAGCAGCAGTGAAGGCTTCGGCCTGGAGTTCCGCTTCCGCCCACAATCGGGCGCAAGTCATCTATTACATCGCGGAGAACCTGGCGGCGCGCCATGCCGAGTTTGCAAAGCGCCTGCAACAGGCAGGTGCCACGGCCCGTGATGCCGCCCGCGAAGTTGATACGGCAATCGAGCGCATTTTCTTCTATGCCGCCCACGCCGACAAATATGACGGCCGCATTCATTCCACCAACAGCAAGAAGCAGACAACACTTGCTTTCAATGAGTCCTTTGGCGTGATGGGGCTTGTCTGTCCTGACGAAGCACCGCTGCTTGCCCTTGTTTCACTGGTGATGCCGGCGCTTGCCATGGGCAATCGTGTCGTGGTGGTGCCTTCATCGGCAATGCCGCTGGTCGCCACGGATTTCTATTAGGTGCTTGATACATCCGACGTGCCAAGTGGTGCCGTCAATATCGTCACAGGTTCGCGTGATGAACTTGCGAAGACTCTGGCCGAGCATGATGAAGTTGCCGCAGTTTGGTACCACGGCAGTGCGGCTGGTTCCGCCATGGTGGAAAAGGCTTCGGCCGGAAACCTTAAGTCCACCTGGGTCAATGGTGGCAAGCGTGTTGATTGGCTGAAAGCCGATCAAGCCCAAGGTCATGACTATCTGCGCCGCGCCACCCAGGTCAAAAATATCTGGATACCCTACGGGGAATGACGCTCTTCTTACATTGAGGAATCTCGCAATGCCAAAACGTCTGTCCTATCAACTCTATTCCTCGCGCAATTTTGGGCCGATCGAAGCAACGCTCGCCATGCTGGCCAAGGCCGGCTACCGCGAAGTCGAAGGCTATGGCGGGATCTATGACGACCCCAAAACCTTGCGCGCCAAACTCGATGCCCTTGGCCTCACCATGCCCACCGGGCATTTCGGCCTCGACATGCTGGAAGGAAGCCCCAAGGCGGCGCTGGTGATTGCCCGCACGCTGGGCATGCGCAGCATCTATGCCCCCTATATCATGCCGGAAGAACGACCCAAATCCGCTGCTGCCTGGAAGGCCTTTGGCAAGCGCCTTGCGCTGCTCAATTCCTGGGCGCGGTCGGAAGGCTACAGCTTTGGCTGGCACAACCATGATTTTGAATTTGTGAAACTCAAGGACGGGTCCATGCCCCATGAGCGCATTTTTGATGCCGCACCAACGCTTGACTGGGAATGCGATGTCGCCTGGGTCGCCTTTGCCAAACAGAACCCGGTGAAATGGATCAAGGCCTATGGCAGCGCCATCACAGCGGTTCACATCAAGGACAATGCGCCGAAGGGCGAGAACCTCGACCAGCTTGGCCAGTGCGATGTGGGGCAGGGCACGGTGAAGTGGCCCGAGATTTTAGCGGCCCTTAAGGGCACACGCGTCGTGTCCTATATCATGGAGCATGACGAACCGAAGGATGATGCGTCCTTCGCCAAGCGGTCGTTCGATTTTGTGAGCAAGCAATAGGAATTTGGCCATGAGCAAGGTACTTGGCGTCGGCATCATCGGATGCGGCAATATTTCATGGGCCTATTTGAAACTGTCACGGCTCTTCAGGGACATTGAAGTGCGTGCGGTGGCAGACATCAACATGGCGGCCGCAAAGGCCCGCGCCGCCGAGTTTGGCGTGCGGGCGGAGACTGTGAAGGGCCTGTTGAAATCCGAAGACATCGACATTGTGGTGAACCTGACGGTGCCGGCAATGCACTTCAAGGTGTCGAAACAGGTTCTCGATTCGGGCAAGCATGTCTACTCCGAAAAACCGCTGACACTGTCCTACAAGGATGCCGTGGCTTTGCAAAAATACGCCGCGAAGAAAAGACTTCGGGTTTGCGCCGCACCGGACACATTCCTTGGGGCTTCGCACCAGCAGGCCCGGAAGGCAATTGACGATGGTGCCATCGGAAAGGTCGTCTCCGGCACCTGTCATTTCATGGGGCCGGGCATGGAGATGTGGCATCCAAACCCCGACTTTTTCTTCAAGCCTGGCGGTGGCCCGGTGCTCGACATGGGCCCCTACTACATCACCAATCTCATCAATCTCATCGGCCCGGTGAAACGGGTCGCAGCACTCCTCGGCACGGGGCGCAAGGAACGCGTAATCAACAGCCAGCCGAAGAATCCGCGCAACGGCGAAAAGATCAAGGTGACGACGCCCACCACCTATCACGCACTGCTGGAGTTCGTGAACGGTGCCTGTGTAACGGTGTCGCTGTCATGGGACGTGTGGGCACACCGGCACCAGAACATGGAAATTTACGGTCAAAGCGGCGCGATGTTCGTGCCGGATCCCAATTTTTTTGGCGGTGATGTGATGGTGGCAGGCAGCGACCAGACGCCCACTGCCATGCAGGCGTGGGATCATCCTTTCGGCAAGAACAATTGGGGCCATGCCAACAACCAGACTGATGTGATGTGGGCCAACTACCGTTGCGCGGGCCTTGCCGACATGGCCGCTGCCATCAAGCGGAAGAAGCTGCCGCGCTGCGACATTTCGCTTGTCGCCCATGTCGTGGAAATCATGACCGCCATGATGGAGGCGGGCAAGGCGCACAAAGTGGTGACACTGAAATCCACCTGCAAGCGTCCAGCACCATTGGGGCCGGACCAGGCACGGGCGCTGTTGAGGTGAGCTGAAATCTCCGCAGGCGGATTGTCGATCGCGAGCTAAGCCGGCGGCGAACTGACCTTGTCGCTGAAGGAGCGCCTGAAAGCGGCGGGGCTTTTGTGGAAGCGCTGTTCGAAGGCCGCATAGAAACTCGAGAGCGAACCAAAGCCGCTGTCAAAGGCGATGCTGGCCACGGGCTGGTCGGTGGCGATCAGCATGGATTGCGCCGTGTCGAGGCGGTGCCGGGTGATCGATTGCTTGATGGTAAGGCCGATGGCGCGCTTGTACAGCGACATGGCATAGTTGGGATGCAGGTCGGCGGCGCGTGCCACATCGCTGGCGGAAATACTCTCGAGGGCATGCTCGCCGACAAATTGCGCCATTTTTTCCACGCGCAGCGCCCGGTCGTGGTCATGCGCCTTGCTGGTGGGGCCGGTCATCACCGGAGAGCTCTCGCGGAGATCATGCCAGCCCTCACGGTCAATGCGGCGCACCCGGGCCGTGAGTTCATCTTTTACAATCTGCTCAAGTTCGGAATCACCTGAAAGCAAATCCTCGCGCCAGCGCAGGAACATGTCGGTGTCATAATGCTTGATGTCGAAAGCCTCGACCACTGCACCACGGAAGATGGCATCACGGAGGTTGCTGAGGGCCGGCAGTTCCAGAAACACCGCCATTGGCACATAGAGCACGACAAAACGCGTGTCGGGATCGCATTCCGTAACCTGATGCGGAATCATGCCCCAGAACAGAACGAGCCGGCCGGCGGAAACCGTGAGCTCGCGGCCATCGAACCAATAGGTCATGCTGCCGGACAACAGAAAGTTCAGTTCCACCTGGCTGTGCATGTGGGGGCCAGGCATGGGCTGCACGACCAGGGTGGCACCTGCGCAAAAGCGGTGGTCTCCAAACACAACCAAGGGATGGCCGCGCTGGACATCCGGGTGGACCGGGACGCTTTCGTCGCGATAGCCAGGCTGCCTCGTACGGAGTTTTTCCATGTGAGCTTAGGATTCCGGAACCACATTGGCCTAATGCGGTAGATACTTATGGAAAACCTCTCCAAGGTCAAGACCAACATGGGGCAAAAAAACAATCAGCCTCATGAAACGTTCACCGTCGTCATGGTGGCGACGGCACAAGGGAGGAAAACATGACCTTTTTGAAGGGCCTTTCCGGCCTCACACTTGCATTTGCGCTCACGGCTTCAACGGCCCTTGCCGGTGAAATCGTGCTGAATTCGGACCAGTCCGATCCGGCACCCAAGAAAGCCATGGAAGGCCTGATTGCCGATTTCCAGGCTGCCAACCCCGGCATTACCGTGAAGTGGAACAATTTTGACCACGAAGGCTACAAGGCAGCGATCCGCAACTTCCTGACGGCCGATCCGCCCGACGTTGCCGCCTGGTATGCTGGCAACCGCATGGCCCCGTTCGTCAAGGCGGGCCTCTTTGAAGACGTCACCGATGTTTGGGCCGGCAACGGCCTCAACGACAGCCTGAAATCGGCTGCTGCATCGATGACCATCGATGGCAAGAAGTGGGGTGTTCCCTATACCTATTATCAGTGGGGCATTTACTACAACAAGGATGTCTATGCGAAGGCTGGTGCCTCCGTTCCCAAGAACTGGGACGAATTTGTTGCCAATTGCGAAAAGTTCAAGGCCGCCGGCGTTGACTGCCTGACCACTGGCACAAAGGCCTTGTGGCCTGGTGCCGGCATTTTTGACTACATCAACATGCGCACCAATGGCTACGAGTTCCACATGGACCTGACGGCCGGCAAAGTGGCGTGGACCGATGACCGCGTGAAGGCGACATTCGCCAATTGGGCCAAGATCACGCCTTACATCACAGCCAATGCGGCTGCGATCGACTGGCAGGATGCCGCCGCCCTTCTCTCGCAGGGCAAGGCCGCCAACTATGTCATGGGCAATTTCGCCGTCGCCACCTTCAAGGAAGGCGGCATGACCAACGACACGCTGGGTTTCATGATTTTCCCGGAAATCACGGCCGGCATTCCCCGTGCTGAGGAAGCCCCGACGGATACATTCCACATTCCGTCAGGCGCAAAGAACAAGGAAGATGCCAAGAAGTTCCTCGCCTATGTGGCATCCGCCGAGGCCCAGACCAAGATGAACGCCATTCTCGGCCAGTTGCCTGTGAACAACAAGGCAACCGTCGGCGATGATCCGTTCATCAAGGCGGGCTTTGAGGAATTGTCGAGTGCCTATGCACTGGCGCAGTTCTTTGACCGCGATGCGCCGGCCGACATGGCCAAGGCCGGCATGGAAGGTTTCCAGGAATTCATGGTGAAGCCGGACCAGATCGACGCCATCCTTGAGCGCCTCGAAAAAGTGCGCGCCAAGGTCTACAAGTAGAACCTCCCGGGGCATGTCCGGCTTGCGCCTGTCTGCGGGCGCTCGCCCGGGCATGCCCCACCCTTTTTGCGTGTTGCGCCGGGCCGTGTTTGGGGCAGCCCGGTTTCACATCCGGATTGCTGGAGGACTGGCCATGTCATCGTCAATTGAAGCGGGGTTCTGGAAACGCAACCAGCGGGCGCTGGCACCGTGGCTGTTTCTTGCCCCCGGCATGCTCATTTTCCTCGTCTATGTGATTTTTCCGATCTTCCAGTCGATCTGGATCAGTTTCTACAGTTGGGACGGGCTTGGCCCCAAGGAATGGGTTGGCGTCCAGAACTACGTCGATCTCATGGATGATGACTCGTTCTACACGTCGCTCAAGAACAATCTCATCTGGCTGGTGCTCTATCTGCTGGCCATTCCGGCGGGGCTCGCTGTCGCGCTGCTGTTGAACCAGACCGTCACAGGCATCAGGCTCTACAAATCACTGTTCTTCTTCCCCTTCGTTATCAGCCAGGTTGTTGTCGGCCTCATCTTCAGCTGGTTTTATGCACCCGGCTTCGGACTATTGCCGAAGATCATCGGAGCCATCACCGGAACAGAAGTCGCCGTTCTGGCTGACGAAAACTATGCCACTTTGGGCATCATCGCCGCAGGCCTGTGGCCGCAGATTGCCTATTGCATGATCCTCTATCTCACGGGCCTCAACAACATCAGCTCGGAACAGGTGGAGGCGGCGCGCATGGACAATGCCAAGGGCTGGTCGCTGCTCTGGAACATCATCATCCCGCAATTGCGCCCGGCCACCTTCATTGCCCTTGTGGTGACGGTCATCGGGGCGCTGCGTTCGTTTGACCTTGTGTCGATCATGACGGTCGGCGGGCCCTATGGCTCAAGCCGTGTGCTCTCGTATTTCATGTATGAACAGGCACTGTCGGAATATGGCGTGGCCATGGGTTATGGCGCTGCCATCGCCGTCGTGCTGTTT
>JANNFZ010000496.1:0-3892 GCA_031380375.1 Hyphomicrobiales bacterium | reverse complement strand
GTCAAGCACGCGGGCGGTATTGTCTTCGGCTTCACGGGTGTGGATGACCAATGGCAATCCGGTTTCACGCGCCGCCGCGATTTGCGTGCGGAACCCCTGCTCCTGCGCGGCCAGCGGGCTGTAGTCATAATGCTGGTCGAGGCCCGCTTCACCGATGGCGACAATTTTGGGATGGGCGGCAAGTGCCACATAATCACCAACCGTGAGGTCCAGTTCCTCATGTGCATTGTGCGGATGGGTGCCTATTGTCCCGTAAACATTATCGTTTTCTTCAATGATTTGACGCAGCCGCTCAAACTTTTTGACCCTTGAGCTGATCGACAGCATGAGGCCCACGTCCTGTTCTCGGGCGCGCTGCAACACTCCCGGGAGATCATCATGAAGGCCATCGAAATCGAGGTGGCAATGGCTGTCAACGACAAATGCGCGGCTCATGGTGTGGGTGCTGGTTCTTCAATGAAGCGCGGGAAGACGGGCGTTGGCGGCGGCAGGGCGACACCGCTCACGAGTTTCGAATCGAAGGCTGCGAAATCCCGGTCCGTTTCAGGAACAGCAAGCAGGTCGAGCAACTTCGCCGCCGATTGCGGGACATAGGGCTGGATCAGCAGGCCCACACGCCGCAGAACTTCCGCCGTCACAAAGAGAACCGTTTCCATGCGCACGGGATCGGTCTTCTTGAGTGCCCAGGGCTCTTGGCCTGCAAAATAACGGTTTGCATCGGCGACCACGCGCCAGATCGCATCCATGGCTTTGCTGATGGCATAGGCAGTGTGTTGTGTACGGCACTCGGCCAGCAGAGCTTCGGCAGCCGACAGCATGGCGGTGTCTGCGACTGTCAACGCGCCGCAAGCGGGAATCTTTGCGCCACAGTTCTTGTTGACCATCGAGAGCGAGCGCTGGGCGAGATTGCCAAGGTCATTGGCAAGCTCGGCATTCATGCGGGCGATGATGGCCTCATGGCTGTAGGAGCCATCCTGGCCATAGGGCACTTCGCGCATGAAGAAATAGCGCACCGGATCGACGCCATAACGTTCCACAAGATCAGCGGGTTCGATAATGTTGCCGAGAGATTTCGACATTTTCTCGCCGCGGCTGAAGAGAAAGCCGTGAACGACAATCTGCCTGGGGATCGGCAACTT
Organism: Hyphomicrobiales bacterium; assembly: GCA_031380375.1. Taxonomy (GTDB): domain Bacteria; phylum Pseudomonadota; class Alphaproteobacteria; order Rhizobiales; family Aestuariivirgaceae; genus Aestuariivirga. The sequence continues at coordinate 2,753 of JANNFZ010000496.1, read as the reverse complement.
CGCCGACATGAGAAACGCCGGCCAATAAATGGCGTGAAAACGGGTGATGTCCTTGCCGATGACATGGGCGGAGGCCGGCCAGAAATGGGCTCGTTGAGCGTTCGCATCGGGGAAACCCGTGGCCGTGATGTAGTTGGTGAGCGCATCAACCCAGACATACATGACGTGTTTCGGATTGCCCGGAACCGGAATGCCCCAGTCGAAGGTGGTGCGGCTGACAGAAAGATCATTAAGCCCGCGCTCGACAAAAGACACGATTTCATTGCGGTATTGCGCAGGCACAATGAAATCCGGGTTTGCGGCATAGTACGCAAGCAGTGGTTCGGCATAGGCCGAGAGCTTGAAGAAATAACTCTCCTCCTCCACCCATTCCACAAGCGTTCCCGACTTCACGGCAAAGCGGCGTTCCTCGCGGAGCTCGGTTTCATCCTCGGCGTAATAGGCTTCGTCGCGCACCGAATACCAGCCGGCATATTTCGACAGGTAAATGTCGCCGTTGGCTTCCATGCGCTTCCAGATTTCGGTGACGCTGGCCTTGTGGCGCCCTGATGTGGTGCGCACGAAGTCATCGGTTTTTATATTGAGCAAACTGTGCATCTGCTCGAACTCGGCCACCGTCCGGTCAGCAAGCCCTTGTGGCGTCAGGCTTTCGCGGGCCGCCGTCTGCTGCATTTTCTGGCCATGCTCATCCATGCCCGTGACAAAGAATACCTCATGGCCATCAAGGCGCATGAAACGCGCCATCACATCGGTTGCGATATGCTCATAGGCATGGCCGATGTGCGGCGGGCCATTGGCATAGGGAATGGCCGTGGTGATGAAGTAGGGAGCCTTGCTCATGGGGCTGCTCTTGCCCCGGAATCAGGCGGCCTTCAAGGCGTCTCGAACATGGCCCAGGGCGTCAAGCACGGCCTGCCTGCGGTCGAGGTTATAGCCTTCCACAATGCGTTGCTTGGCCGCCAGCCTGGTGTGGATTTCCGACAGCTGCAGTGCCGCCTTGCTGCCGGGCTTTTGCGCCGCCTGACGGGCCAGCCAGTCAAGCAACAACCCATGGAAGATGACATAGTCGGCGTAGGCCTGTTGGCGGCTCGAAAAATGATTGGCGATTGCCAGGCGTTCGGCGTCGCTGAGGCGGGGCCGTTGCAGAAAAGCCGAGAATGCTTTGGCACCCGTGGAGCCCAAGAGATCGAGTGCAGCACCAGGGGAACCGGATTGCAGGCGCACAGCATCCTCCAAGACCTCCTGCGTGGGCTTCGGTTCGAGAGGCAGCTCGCGCAAAATGTCGAGAGTTTGATCGGGACGGAGAGGGACAAGGGCCAGACTGAGGCACCTGGACCGGAGTGTGCGCAGCGCCTTTCCTGGCACGTGGCAGACAAGCATTATCAAGGCTTTGTTTGGTGGTTCCTCAACCAGTTTGAGAATAGCGTTGGCACTTTCGGAATTGAGATCGTCAACGGCATCAAGAATGGCAATGCGCCAACCGCCACTGCCCGAAGTTCGGGCAAAGAATTCCGCCAGGCCACGGGCATCCTCAACCGAGATTTCACCGCGCAAGCGCTTGGGTTTTGCGTCATTGAAGCTGCGCTGCAGGACAAATAGATCAGGGTGGGCCCGCGCTGCGATCCAGCCTTCGGTCTGGGCCGGGTTGGTTTCAGCGAGAAGCCGGCGGGCCAGCGCATAGGCCAGCGTGGCCTTGCCTATGCCCTTTGGCCCATGGAGGAGCCAGGCGTGGTGCGGCTTACCGGAGGACAGGGCTGCCTCAAAACGTTCCCGGGGCTGGTCATGGCCAAGCACCCGGCGGGCATGACGCGGATGCCACGGTATTTCGCGCGGATCGTCTTCGTCAGCCACGAAGGTATGCTCCAACGTGCGACCAGCATTGGGCAAAAACCTGGTCAGGCCCCAGACTTCCGTCGATGACCTTGCAGCGTTCAGGGTCCGCTTCGGCAATCTTCTTGAAGCCGTCGCGCAAGGCGTGGTGGAAAGCGAGGCCTTTGCGTTCAAAGCGGTCTTCGCCTCCACCTCTTGATTTTGTCCGCGCCAAACCAAGTTCAGGGTCGAGATCAACTACCAGCGTCAAGTCAGGTCGCGTCCCGACAATGGCAGCCTGTTCAAGCGCATCAATTAGGGACATGGCACAACCGCCGGCATAGCCCTGGTAGGCGCGGGTTGAATCCATGAAGCGGTCACTGATGACGGTCTTGCTGTTGCGCAGCGCTGGCGCAATGACATCACGCACATGGACCGACCGGGCAGCTGCATTGAGCATGGCTTCAGCCGCAGGAGACCAAGCACCGGGATCGCCCGACACGAGCAGGCTGCGTAAGGCTTCTCCTCCTGGCGTGCCGCCCGGCTCGCGGGTCAGGACAACGTCATGGCCCAGGGACATCAGTTTTTCAGAAAGGCGTGTTGCCAACGTGGACTTACCCGCGCCTTCGCCGCCTTCCAGTGTAATGAACAGCCCCGCCATCAGCCGCCAAAAATAATCATCTTGGCGCTGTCCCAGGCTTTTTGCCACATGCTGTCGACGGCCGCGACCGAAGTGGCGGTGATCACCGGAAGTTCGGCAATCACTTTGCCTTCCACCATCAGGCGGACAACACCCACCTGCTTTCCGGCCTCAATGGGGGCGAGCATGGGGCCCTGGTATGAAAGTTTCATTTCCGCCGTGCTGCGCTCGGCTTCCGAAATCGAAATCCTGAAGGCATCACGGGTGACAAGATCAACGCTGTCACTGGCACCGCCCCAGACAC
>JANNFZ010000432.1:0-1561 GCA_031380375.1 Hyphomicrobiales bacterium | reverse complement strand
GGTCACTGCTGTTTGGCTTCTTCCTGGCGGCGTCATTCGTGCTGGCCATGCCTGACACGACAGCCGGTGCCAAGGATGGCTTCAACTCCTTCTTCAACCTGTTCAACAACCTGCCGATGCCATTTGTGCTGAAGGCCTTGTTGGCCATTGGAATTGTGATAGCCAACTACATCTGCGCGCTGGCCGGCATGACTTCGACCTCGCGCATGATCTACGCCTTCGCCCGTGACGGCGGCCTGCCGGCTTCGGGTGCGCTTTCAACCATCCACCCCATCCACCGCACGCCGGTGAATGCGATCTGGTTGACGGCTGTGCTGTCGGCGGCGGCGTGCTTTTATGCGCCGTTCATGTTTGCGCTGGCTGCGGGTTGCGCACTCTTCCTCTATATTTCCTACGCCATGCCGGTAGCCGCCGGACTTCTTGCGGAAGGAAAGACCTGGACAGAGTTTGGCCCGTTCCGCCTTGGCGTGTGGTCAAAGCCCCTTGCCTTGGTCACCATTATCGGCGTTGTCATTCTGGCCTTTGCCGGGATCCAGCCACCCTTCAATCCGATCATCCTGCCGCTGTTCCCGGATCTCGTGTTCCCGCTGAACCAGCTCACCAATCCGCTGATCTTCCTGGCGGTGGCGCTGGCTCTTGGCTGGTTCCTGTCCGAGAACAAGCGCTTCAAGGGTCCGCCGATTGGTGCCGAGGCGATCAAGCGTCGCCAGGCCGTGATCGAAGCCACGGAACGCGCCTTGGCGGCAGCCGCAAAATAAGCGACACAAACTTTTGTGGAGAGGGCGGGATTTTCCCCGCCCTTTTTCATGCCGCCAGTGATGCAGCAATGGCAGGTTTCAATAGGCCCGCCACACTGACCAGGCCTTCAGCGCCATCAAGCGCACCCGGCGTCAGTTCAAGACCGAGGAACCGCGCCCGCTCCACCGGCCCCGGCAGGTGAAGATTGCGTGTATGGGCGACGGAAAATCCAAAGCGGCCATAGTAGGGTGCATCACCCACCAGCAGCACGGAGTCGTGGCCCTTGCCCTGTGCGCACGCGAGGGCGTGTTGCATGAGCGCGGCACCAATGCCCTTGCCCTGGTGGCGATGGTCCACGGCAACAGGGCCAAGCAACAGCGATGGCCCAGCCGACCCGGCAATGATCGGCCACAGCCGGACTGTGCCAATGACAAGGCCCCGCGCTGATGTTGCGCTGAAAGAAAGGCCCATCGCAGGAACGCATCCTTCGCGCAGGCGCTCGGAAGTTTTGCGCAAGCGCGCAATACCGAAGGCCTTGTCGAGCAGCGTTTCGCGGGCCGGAATGTCGGCAGCAAGTTCATGACGAATGGAAAAAGTCATGGCTGATTTTCCTTTGGAAAAGCATCCCTGATTCCGTCACCCCGGCGCAAGCCGGGGCCCAGAAAATCAGTGAAATGGCTCCCGGCTTTCGCCGGGATGACAAATTGGTGGCGTGGCCTAAATCACGTAGCTTCGCAGCGGCGGGAAACCGTTGAAGGCCACGGCGGCATAGGTGGTGGTATAGGCACCGGCCGCCTCGATCAGCACTTCATCACCAACCGAC
>JANNFZ010000332.1:0-7811 GCA_031380375.1 Hyphomicrobiales bacterium | reverse complement strand
CCATGACCAATGCCTATGATCCCGCCTTGCGCAAAGCCTTGTTGGCCGCCGCAAAGAAGGAAAAAATCGCCCTGAAGCAGGGCGTCTATTGCTGGTATTCCGGCCCGTCCTTTGAAACGCCTGCCGAAATTCGCATGTTTCAGGTGATCGGCGGCACTGCCGTTGGCATGTCAACCGCACCCGAAACCATATTGGCGCGCCGCCTCGGCCTCAAAGTCTGCGCCGTCTCGATCATCACCAATCTGGCAGCGGGCATCAAGGGTGCGTCTCCAAGCCACGAGGAAACCAAGCGTGAAGGTGCCAAGGCCGCCGACAAGATGCGCCGGTTGCTCAGCCGCTTTTTCAAGGACATGAAATGATGCTGCCCCAGGAAGTCATCCGCCGCAAACGCGATGGCGCACGCCTGGGCCGCGACGAGGTCAGGGAATTCATCGAGGGCCTGACCAAAGGCACGGTTTCGGAAGGTCAGGTCGCGGCTTTCGCCATGGCGGTGTTCTTCAAGGGCATGGAGCGCGAGGAGGCCGTGGGCCTGACTCTGGCCATGCGCGACAGCGGCACGATCCTGAAATGGGATTTGCCGGGACCGGTCGTTGACAAGCATTCCTCCGGCGGCATCGGCGACAATGTCTCGCTCATGCTGGCCCCCATGCTGGCGGCCTGCGGCTTCTATGTGCCGATGATTTCAGGCCGCGGCCTTGGCCACACCGGCGGCACACTCGACAAGCTTGATGCCATTCCTGGCTACCAGAGCCAGCCGGGGCTGGAACTTTTCCGCAAAGTCACACGCGCAGCGGGCTGCGCCATCATCGGCCAGACCGCCGATTTGGCCCCCGCTGACAAGCGCCTCTATGCCATCCGTGATGTGACGGCGACGGTTGAATCGGTGGCTCTCATCACCGCATCGATCCTCTCCAAGAAGCTTGCGGCTGGTCTCAATCATCTGGTGCTTGATGTGAAATGCGGCTCCGGCGCATTCATGGCGCGTCTTGATGATGCACGCGACCTTGCCGAGAGCCTCGTATCAGTCGCCAATGGTGCAGGGCTTCATACGACAGCTCTCATCACCGACATGGATGAGCCACTGGCATCCTGTGCGGGCAATGCCATAGAGGTGCACAATGCTGTTGACTTCCTGACCGGCAAACACCGCGACCAGCGCCTGCAACAGGTGGTGATGGCCCTTGGCGTCGAGCTTCTTGAAAGCGCCCGTCTGGCATCGCGCATCGAGGCCAAGAAGAAACTGCAAATGGCCCTCGACAGTGGCAAGGCCACTGAACATTTTGACCGCATGGTGGCGGCACTCGGCGGTCCCCGGGACTTTTGCGCGAACGCAACGAAACATTTGAAACCGGCACCGGTGATCCGCGATGCCTTTGCGGCAGGGCCGGGGACCGTGCAATCGATCGACACACGCTTTCTCGGCATGGCTGTCATTGAACTGGGTGGTGGCCGCCGTGTCGCCAGTGATGCGATCGACCATGCCGTCGGCCTTTCGCACCTTGCCGGCAAAGGCACGGTGCTCGACGGAAAGACCCCGCTTGCCCGCATCCACGCCCGCGATGAAAAAGGCTTTGCCGCCGCCGAAACCATCATCCGCCATGCCTATCGCCTTGGCACCAAGGGCGTGAGCGGGCCTGCCATCATCGAGCGCATCGGCAGCGCTTAGGAATTCCCATGCCCCGCGTCTTCCTTTTCATCATGGATGGTTTCGGCGTCGGTGGAGCGCCCGATGCCGCTGCTTTCGGCGATGCAGGCGCCAACACCTTCACGCATATTGCTGAGCGCCACAAGCTTGCGATTCCGACACTGGCATCCCTTGGGCTTGGCGAGGCGGCAAGCCTCGTATCCGGCACAAATCATTTGCCCGCGAATGTCATGTCGCGCTGGGGCATTGCCCGGGAAGTGTCGAAGGGCAAGGACACCATCACCGGGCACTGGGAAATCGCCGGTGTTCCATTGTCAAGGGACTGGGGCTATTTCCCGAAAACCATCCCGGCATTTCCCCGCGACCTCACTGACGCCATCATCGAACAATGCAAGCTGCCCGGCTTTCTCTGTCTGGCGCACGCTTCTGGAACCGCAGTGATCGAGGAATTCGGCGCAGAACACCTGCGCACCGGCAAACCCATCATCTACACCAGTGCCGACAGTGTCATCCAAATTGCCGCGCATGAAAGCCATTTCGGCCTGCAACGCCTCTATGATGTGTGCAAAGTTGCCCGCCAGCTTTCCTATGACATGAACATTGGCCGCGTCATCGCCAGGCCCTTTGTCGGTGAAACGGAGAAAGACTTTGAACGCACCGGTAACCGCAAGGACTATGCCGTGCTGCCGCCATCACCAACCCTTCTCAATGTCCTGAGTGATCAGAGCCGTGATGTCGTGAGCATCGGCAAGATCGGCGACATCTATGCCCATTCCGGCACGGGCCGCGAAATCAAGGTTTCAGGTTTTGCTGCACTCCAATCCACAACCCAGTCGGAAATGCCCAAGCTAAAGGACGGCGGTTTCCTCATGGTCAATTTTGTTGATTTCGATACGCTCTACGGCCACCGCCGCGATGTCACCGGCTATGCCAAGGCACTCGAAGCCTTTGACCGCTGGCTCGCCACAGCACTACTGCTGGTCGAACCGGGTGATCGTCTCATCATCACCGCTGACCATGGCAATGATCCCTCGTGGATTGGCACCGACCACACCCGCGAGCAAATTCCGGTTTTGTGTTACGGCCCCGATATGTCTCCAGGCCCCATTGGCCAGCGCCAGAGCTTTGCCGATATCGGCCAGGCAATCGCGAAGTTTCTGGGTGTCGGCCCGCTGCAAGCAGGCGAGGCTTTTGACCTATCTTAACCGGCGCGGTGCCACGGCCTGCGCTTCCAGCGGATTTTCCGGCCAATAATGTTTGGGGTAGCGCCCGCGCATGTCTTTGCGCACATCCGCATAGGCATTGCTCCAGAATGTTTCCAGTGATTGCGTAACGGCCAGCGGCCGTCCAGCGGGAGACAGTAATTCAATGCGCAGCTTGGCCCGCCCATCCGCCACTTGCGGAGCCGCATGCATGCCAAACATTTCCTGCAGGCGCACCCGCAACACCGGGTCTCCTTCGGTTTCATAGTCAATGCGGTAATGCGCCCCCGACGGCACTTCCATGCGCAAAGGTGCCAAGGCATCAAGCCGCGACAAAAGTTGATGTGGCACCAGCCCGCGCAGGATTTGCATGAGGTCCAGGCGCTCAAGGTCACGCTTGCGGCTCATGCCCGCGAGATAGGGCGAAAGCCAGTCTTCCAGCGATGCATTCAGAACTGCATCGGTCAAGTCAGGCCACGCAAGCTCGGGCATGACGCGCTTCAGGAACCCGACACGCGCCCTGAGGCCCGTCGCCGCTTCGCTCCAAGGCAGGACAGACAAGCCCAGTTGGTGCAACCCGTCGATCATGCCTGACACAAGAACATCAGGATCAGGTGACGGCAGGTTTTTTTCGTCGAGAACAATCGCTCCAAGCGCCCGGCGCTCCATGGCCACAACAGCATTTTGTTTTGTGTCCCATCCCGCTGTCGCCTGCGACACGATGAGACCGGCGAATTGCTGTTCGATCTCGTTCCGTGAAATCTCAGCCGCCAAAAACACTTTGGCATCGGCCTGGGCATTGTCGAGAAGTGCAATCGCAATGAATTCACTTTTTGCCAATGTATCATGGTCCGGCACCACAGCACCGCCGCCATTGGCCATGCGGAAGCGTGAGCCCCGCCGCTGTGCAATACGGTCAGGGTAGGCAAGTCCCAACAACACCCCGTGGGATACATCGCCTGTGTCTTCACCCGCTTTCACGAGATCGCCAATCTGCCGCGCCACTTGTTTGATGCGTTCGCGGGCGCTGCCGCGGATATGGGCAAGTCTCGTTTCCAAATCGACGCTGGTATCCCTGGGCAATCCGTCACGCTCGGAAATCAACGCCGCAGTTTCCGCCGCCTGCTTGCCGCAGCCAAGCGCTTTTGCCTTCACAACCATATGAGCGAGGCGGGGATGCAGCGGCAGGCGCACCATGTCGAGGCCGTGGGCCGTAATGGCACCACGCCCGTCAATGGCTGCCAGATTGCGCAGTAAATCCTGCGCCTGCGCAAAGGTGGCGGCGGGCGGCGCTTCAAGCCACGGCAGGCCGTCTGCCGTTGAAACACCCCAATGGGCCATTTCCAGCACCAGGGGTGCAAGATCAACAACGCGGATTTCCGGCTCGTCATGGGCAGCAAGAGCTTTGGTTTCGGCCTCGGGCCACAGCCGGTAGCAATGTCCAGGGGACAGACGCCCCGCCCGGCCTTTGCGCTGTTCAGCGGAAGCTTGGCTCACGCGGACCGTTTCGAGCGCCGTCATGCCGGAGGAAGGATCAAAACGGGGTGCGCGTTTCAGTCCCACATCAATCACCGCTTCAATGCCTTCGATGGTCAGCGAGGTTTCGGCAATGGTGGTGGCCAGCACGATTTTGCGCCGGCCTTCGGTGGCGGGGCGAATGGCTTCATCCTGTTCGGCAAAAGACAGTGCTCCATAGAGCGGATGGACATCAACATTTTGCGGCAAGCCCTGGCGCGCCAAAGCTTCGACCGTGCGGCGGATTTCACCCTCGCCCGGCAGGAACACCAACAGGCTTCCCGTGGTTTCGCGCAACGCGAGCAAAGCAGCCTTCACCGTGTCATCGACAAGTGTAAAGCGCGTGGGCCGGGCAAGATGTGTGACACCGACGGCAAACATCCGGCCTTGCGCCTCTATCAACGGTGCATCACCAAGATGGCCGCACAGCCGAGTCGCATCAAGCGTTGCCGACATCACGAGAATTTTCAGATCGCCGCGCAACGAGCGTTGCACCTCCAGCGCCAACGCCAGTCCGAAATCGCCATCGAGGCTGCGCTCATGAAATTCATCGAAAATCAAAAGCCCCGTGTCGGATAGTTCAGGTTCATTTTGCAGGCGGCGCGTGAGAATGCCTTCCGTCACCACTTCAATGCGGGTGCGCTTTGAAATCTTGCGCTCCAGCCGCACAGTGTAGCCCACCGTATCGCCCACAGATTCCGACAGTGTGTCGGCCATGCGTTTGGCCGATGCCCAGGCGGCCAGTCGTCGCGGTTCAAGCATGACAATCTTTTTGCCGTGGAGCCAAGGTGCATCGCGCAACGCCAATGGCACCCGCGTGGTCTTGCCAGCACCTGGGCTTGCAACCAGCACGGCGCAAGCATTGCCGACAAGTGCATCACCCAACTGCCCCAGGATATCATCGACGGGAAAATGCATTCACGCCATTTCGCGAAGCCACGGCGGATCAGCACCGGGGCGCGAAACAGTGACGGCAGCGGCCTTCATGGCATAGGTCGCGGCTGCGGCCAGTTGCGCTTCACTGATCGCGGCCAAGGCTTTCTTGTTCAGCACCCCCGCACCACTTAGCTCAGCCAGAAATCCGGCGGTGAATGTGTCACCAGCCCCCACCGTATCGGCAACTGCCACGCGCGGCGCTTCGAGTGACACGTGATGGGCTTTGGAAAACACCTCGACACCCTCACCACCGCGCGTGATCGCCACAACTTTGGCACCCGATGCCAGCCACTTCTTTGCCGCTGCCTTGAAATCCTTCTTGCCCGTCATCCACAGGACATCTTCATCGGAGATTTTCACAATGTCGGCGAGCGCTATCAAACGCGTGAGGCGTGCGAGATGCGCCCTCCGGTCCTTGATCAGCGAGGCGCGGATATTGGGATCAATCGAAATGACCCGTGTTTTGGCTTCACGTTTCAGGAAAGCCTCATAGGTCCCGCCGCAGGGTTCGGGGATCAGGGAAATTGACCCAAAATGCAGAGCCTGGATGAATTTGGGCAAAACCGGAAGATCAGCCTTCACAAGGTTGCGGGCGGCAGACGCCTCATCAACGAAGGAATAGCGGGCATGACCGTCGATGAGTTTCACGAATGCCAGCGTCGTGTGCTGGGGCTTGCTGCGGCAATATTTATGCGAAACGCCGCTCGCCGCGAGGCCGGCCCTGATCTGGTCGCCAAAGAAATCCGTCGAGATGCCCGCCAGCAAACCGACAGGCACTGACAGGCGCCCAAGCGCAATCGCCGTATTGTAAATTGAACCGCCATTGAAGGCCTGAAACACGGTTGCATCATCCTTGCCCACACGCGGCAGGAAATCGATGAGCGCCTCGCCACAACACAAAATCATGCCTTCTCCGTTGCGTTAAATGCCGTATTTGCCAGCGGAGAGCATTGGTGTATAGGACCGCCAACAATGAGGTACGTACCTCAAATTTCACCCCAGTGCGTAATGCGCCAAGACGGTATCGTCTTGGCGATCAGATTACGCACATGCATATTGAAATGGCGAGCACGTTTATCACCTTTGGTCGGGTCGACCAAAGGTGATCGTGCTCTAGTGAAAGTTTTTGAATGACGACGCGTATTATCCCGGTCGAAGACTTTGACCTCGTGATTTTCGGGGCAACTGGCGACCTGGCGCAAAGAAAGCTGCTCCCCGCCCTGTTCCACCGTGACGAACAGGGACAGATTCCTGCTGGCGCCTGCATCATCGGCACGTCGCGCCGCGCCATGTCTGCGGCGGAATTCCGCAGCTTTGCCGCTGCCGCCATCGACGCCCACGCCAAGGCCATGAAGGCAACGCCGGAAGTCATTGAACGCTTTCTCAACCGCCTCACTTATGTGGCAGCGGAAGCCGGTAAGGATGATGGCTGGCTGGCACTTGAAAAGGAACTTGGCGACCGAAAGGACGTGGTCCGGGTTTTCTATCTCGCCGTGGGACCGGACCTGTTCGGGCCGATCTGCGAACGTCTTGGTGCCCACAATCTCGTCACGGTGAAATCCCGCGTGGTGGTGGAAAAACCCGTGGGCAAGGATGGTGCATCGGCTAATGCGCTCAACACCGCCATTGGCGAGGTTTTTGCAGAACCGTCGATCTACCGCATCGACCACTATCTCGGCAAAGAGACGGTGCAGAACCTGATGGCGCTGCGCTTTGCCAATCTTCTGTTCGAGCCCCTGTGGAACCACAACTACGTGGACCATGTGCAGATCACCGTGGCGGAAACACTGGGGGTTGAGGGTCGCGCCGGCTATTATGATACCTCGGGGGCGCTGCGCGACATGGTGCAGAACCACATGTTGCAGCTCCTGTGTCTCACTGCCATGGAGCCGCCCTCCGCCATTGATGCCGATTCCGTCCGTGATGAAAAGCTGAAGGTGCTGAAGGCCCTGAAACCCATGACGGCGGAACGCCTCGAAAGCCATCTGGTGCGCGGTCAATACAAGGCTGGCGCTTCGGGGTCTGGCCCCGTTGCAGGCTATCTTGAGGAATTGGGCAATGACCAAAGCCAGACCGAAACATTCGTGGCCCTGAAGGTTGAGGTGCGTTGCTGGCGCTGGAACGGCACGCCGTTTTATCTGCGCACCGGAAAACGCCTGCCGTCCCGCGTTTCCGAAATCGTCATCCAGTTCCGCGCCATTCCGCACAATGTTTTCGATCGCTCGGCAGGTCCGCCATTGCCCAACCGCCTGGTCATCCGCCTGCAACCTGACGAGGGTGTAAAGCTTTATTTGATGATCAAGGATCCGGGTCCCGGCGGCATGCGGCTTCAGCATGTGCCCCTCGACATGAGCTTCAAGGAAGCCTTCAACGTGCGCAACCCCGATGCCTATGAGCGCTTGCTCATGGATGTGGTGCGCGGCAACCAGACCTTGTTCATGCGCCGCGATGAAGTGGCCGCCGCCTGGGCCTGGGTTGATCCCATTCTCGATTATTGGAAAGCTTCGCTTGAG
>JANNFZ010000301.1:0-4044 GCA_031380375.1 Hyphomicrobiales bacterium | reverse complement strand
CACATTGGAGACGAATTGAAGCGCGAACACAATGACAGAACGCCGGTTCTACTGCGCATCAGCGTCAGTGTTTTTTGGAGGGCATTTTTCATATAGGTCAAGTTGTCGTACACGGCCAATTTTAGCAGCATGTCAGCATCGTGCTTGTTCGCAGGCAGTTCGAAAACGCGAGTTTCTCGAGAGAGTTTGTTCAAGAGGTGAAATTGGTTCCTCAGCCACGCAAACTGATCATCGGAATGGCCATCAGTTCTAAGCTGACTGAGGGACTTGGCGATCTTCTCAACATCGAACCTCCTCAGCATTTCGCTGGGGTCATTTAGTTTTTCAGGTTCCGTGAAGCGGAAAATGCCGTTGAGCAAATTTCTAGCCGGATTAATTCCGGTCGAGAATTTGAACAGGTTGGGTGGCGACCTTGTTGATGGCGGCATGCTGGACCATACACTTGATTTCGTCAATTCAACCTGCAAGCAAAATTACGGCAGCCAATCAGCCTGGACAGAACGGAAAAGAGGAATTCCGGCATTGTAGTTTGCCACCAGCTTGTGGCCGTCTCGCTCATCATTGTTATAGACAAATGACTCGTCGCAGATGGTGATCATTCGTGCGGCGTTTTGCAGAGACTTGCTATATCGCCGGGCTTGGTCAACTTCAGGGACATTGTGACCTCCTTGGCTCACGCGCAAACTCACCCGGGAATTGGCAAGTTTCAACGAAGACAAATAGACAAAATGCAGTGCCACTTTGTAGCCCGCTGATTTGCAGGATTCAACTGTGCGAAAGTGATTCCTGCCGGAAAGTGTTGTTTCAACGATAAAGGAGTTTCTGGCAGCGATGTGCTCTTTAATCAGGCGGTGCATTTCGCGACCTGAAGATATCAGCGGGTTTGTTCCACTCGGTGCCAGCTTCGCCAGTTCATCGGGATTGAGGAATACAGCGTTTGCACTTGCTGCCATCCTGACGAAGTCTTCTTGTCTTGCCAAAGTTGACTTGCCTGATCCGTTTGGGCCAGCCAGCAGGATCAGCCAAGGAGTCATACGAACTCTTTGGACTTTGGCTTCTTTTTTGGTGCCATTTGAATTGTGAACTTAATCTCGCCATTCGAAAGATAAGGCAAGGCGAAGCCTCGGTTCAAAAGTACTTTATTCTCACGCTTCAAGGAGGCACGAACTGAATCCATATCGAGTTTGGTGGTTTTGAGCATGGTTGCTACATAGGCCCATTGAGGAACATCTTCAAGCAACTCAAAACTCAATCCCGGCTTGGGCTTTCACGCCGGAGCGGAAAGGGTGTTTCACCTGCTCCATCTCGGTTACGAGGTCGGCGAGTTCAATGAGCTCCTCGCGCGCATTGCGGCCGGTGATGACGATGTGCTTGTCCGTGGGGCGGTTGCGCAGCACTTCCAACACTTCCTCAAGCGGCAGGTAGTCATAGCGCAGCACGATGTTGAGTTCGTCGAGCAGCACCATTTTGTAGGATGGATCGGCGATCAGTTTTTTGGCGTCTTCCCAGCCGGCGCGGGCGTGGGCAACATCACGTTCGCGGTCCTGGGTTTCCCAGGTGAAGCCTTCGCCCGCCGCCTTGATGGTGACGAGGTCGGGGTAGTTTTCCAAAACTGTGCGTTCTCCTGTCGCCCAGGCGCCCTTGATGAACTGGATGATGCCGGAGCGAAAACCATGGCCTACGCAGCGGAACACCATGCCGAAGGCGGCGGTGGATTTGCCCTTGCCCTTGCCCGTGTGGACGATGAGCAAGCCCCGCTCAATGGTCTTTCCCGCCATGATCTTGTCACGGACGGCTTTTTTCTTGGCCATCTTGTCGTGGTGGCGGGCGAGGTCGTGATCTGTGTCTTCGCTCATTGTTGCAACTCTTTCAGGCGATCATAGGTGGAATTGAGGCGCGGTTGCCAGAGGCCCCGTGATATCGCTTCCTCGAGGCGCGCGGCGATTTCCTTCAAGGCGCGGGGGTTGTTGTCGGCGATGAAGGCCCGGGTGTCATCATCGGCGAGATAGGCGTCAAAGGCGTGGTCGAAGTGGTGCGACTTCACAGCGTCGGCGGTGGCGGCAAAGGCAAACATGTAGTCCACCGTGGCGGCAATTTCGAAGGCCCCCTTGTAGCCATGGCGCTTCACGCCGGCGATCCACTTGGGATTGACGACACGCGAGCGCATGACGCGGGCGACCTCCTCATCGAGGGTGCGGACCTGCGGGCGTTCGGGGCGCGAATGATCATTGTGATAAGTGACGGGTTTGCGGCCAGAGGCGGTTTCAACGGCAGCACTCATGCCGCCTTCGAACTGGTAATAGTCATCGGAGTCCAAAATATCATGTTCGCGGTTGTCCTGGTTGTGGATGACCGCTTGAAGGCTGGCGAGGCGGGTTTTGAACTGGACCTCGACATTGGCGCCTTCCGATGTTGCGCCATAGGCGAATGAGCCCCAGGTCACATAGGCGGCGGCGAGATCAGCGCGGGTTTTCCATAGGCCCTCGTCGATGAGGGCCTGCAGGCCAGCACCATAGGCACCGGGCTTGGCACCGAAAATGCGGTGGGCGGCAAGCATCTGGGCTTCGCTTTCGGGGAGGCCAGCGGAAACCAAAGTTGCTTTTTCGCGGCGCAATCGCGCGGCCATGGGGTTTTCGCTTTCGGGTTCGTCGAGTTGGCCGATGGCCAGCATGGTCTTGTCGAGCAATTCAATTTGCGCCGGAAAGGCATCGCGGAAAAATCCGGAGATGCGCACCGTCACATCGACCCGTGGGCGGCCCAAAACGGCCAACGGAATGGTCTCAAAACCGGTGACGCGCCAGCTTGTCATGTCCCAAACGGGCTTTGCGCCGATGAGGGCGAGGGCTTGCGCAATGTCATCGCCCCCGGTCCGCATGTTGGCGGTACCCCAGGCAGAAAGACCTGCTGTCACAAGATGTTGTCCGGTGTCCTGAAAGTGCCGTGTGAGAAGCAGTTCGGCGGATTTGCGCCCCAGGTTCCAAGCAGTGGGCGTGGGCAGGGCGCGATTGTCGAGGGAAAAGAAATTGCGGCCCGTCGGCAATACATCGAGCCGCCCTCGCGTCGGTGCACCGGAGGGGCCGGGGGGAACGCGGCGGCCGGAAAGGCCCTTCAACAGGTTGGCTATTTCGCTGGTGCCGCAGGATTGGAGCATGGGACGCAGGGTGTTTTCGATAGAGTCCAGGACGGAATTTGTTTGACCGTCACTGCGCCGGGATGACGATACTAACGATAGAGCCAACAGTTCCAGACGCTCCACCGTATCGCCATTGCTGCGCCATGGATCGGCTGAGACGGTGGCCAAACCTTCAGGCCATGGTCCGGTCCAGGGTTCCGAAAAATTGCAGTTCAAGGGATCGAAAGCCAGATTCAGGTCATTGGCCAAAGCCCGGATCAGGGATTGGTCGCCGCCTTCGCCCAGGCCCCGTGGCACCCGCGTCAAGGCGACGAGGAGATCAGTTTCCTGCTGTCCCTGCGGAGACTCGCCGAGGATGTGAAGCCCGTCGCGGATCTGCGCTTCCTTGAGGTCACAGAGAAAAGCATCGAGCTTTTGAAGGTCATTTTCGTCATCGCCCGTGAAGCCTGCATCCTTGTCGAGACGATGAAAACGCGTGAGATCGAGGATCGATTCCTTAAGTGCGGCCAACCGGCGGCGGTCGAGGCCGGAGGCCAGATAGTATTCATCGACCAGGGCTTCGAGGTCTTTCAACGGGCCATAGGTCTCGGCGCGGGTCAGTGGCGGCGTCAGGTGGTCGATGACGACGGCGGCACTGCGGCGCTTGGCTTGCGTGCCTTCGCCGGGATCATTGACGATGAAGGGGTAAAGCTGCGGCGTGGGCCCAAGGGCAATTTCCGGCCAGCAGAATTCAGAAAGCCCCGTGGCCTTGCCCGGCAGCCATTCGAGATTGCCATGCTTGCCGTTGTGGATGATGGCGCAACAGCCGAAAACATGGCGCAGCCAGAAGTAGGTTGCGAGATAGCCATGCGGCGGAACGAGGGAAGGATCGTGATAGGTGGATTTGGGATCGATGTTGTAGCCGCGCGCCG
>JANNFZ010000240.1:0-3113 GCA_031380375.1 Hyphomicrobiales bacterium | reverse complement strand
GGTTGATGCGGTCATCCTTCCGTTGTTGCGTGACCTGCAACTGCGGCCCAATCCGTCGCCACTTTCCCACATGCTGCACAACGGCATGCCCGAAGGGCAGACGCGCGATCCGCATTTCATATTGCCCACGGTCAAGGTGACCCTGCTCGGTGGCATGCAGGAACCGGGGCATGGTGCAGGAACCATTGTCACGGGGCTGTTGCAGAACCCTGGACAACTGGGTGCAGTCATCGAGGACATGGACGGAAACGTGCCGCGCGCTGTTGATGAAGGCCTGCGCTGGGTGGCACCCATCGGAACGCAGATGCGGCTTGCGAAATGTGATGTGCAGATGGGCAATGTGGTTATCCCTGCCGGTGCGCCAATTGCTGCCATTCTGGCCTCGGCAAACCGCGATGAGACACGGTTTGAGAATCCCGATGAATTCAATATCTTCAGGGCCAAGGCGAACCATGCCGCATTCGGCTTTGGCGGTCATTTCTGTGCCGGCAAGTGGTTTGCAAAATCGCAAATCGAGATTGCACTGAAAGTGCTGCTTTCGGCGCTGCCGGACATCAGGTTTGACACGGACAGGTTGCCGGAATTCAGGGGTTGGGAATTTCGCGCGCCCACGTCGTTGCACGTGACTTTTTAGGAACTGAGTATGACACAGGCCGAAATCAACCGCCTTCGTGTTCTGCCTGTTGCCGCGCAATCGCACTTCATCAATGGCAAGCACCAGGGTGCCGATACCGGGCAGATGCTGGATGTGATTTCACCCATTGACGGAAAGGTGTTCACAACGATTGCAGCCGGCGATGCCAGCGACATTGCCAAGGCAGTGCGGGCCGCACGACAGAGTTTCGAAAATGGTGTGTGGTCAAAAGCAGCGCCAGCGACACGCAAGAAGGTGATGCACCGCATCGCCGACTTGATTGAAAAACATGCGCTTGAGCTCGCGGTCCTCGGTGTGCGTGACAATGGCACAGAAATTTCCATGGCCTTGAAGGCTGAGCCCGGCAGTGCGGCAGGCTCATTCCGCTATTATGCCGAGGCCATCGACAAGGTCTATGGCGAGATAGCACCGACCGCAGACAATATACTGGGTCTCATCCACCGCGAACCCATTGGCGTTGTGGCAGCCATCGTCCCGTGGAATTTCCCCATGATGATCGGCTCGTGGAAAATTGCACCAGCCCTTGCCGCCGGAAACAGTGTTGTGCTGAAGCCCGCCGAAGTGGCTTCGCTGTCGCTGCTGCGGCTCGCCGAACTCTGCGCTGAGGCGGGACTTCCCGACGGCGTGCTCAACGTGGTCACGGGCAAGGGCTCCATCGTCGGTGAGGCACTCGGGCTTCACGATGATGTGGATGTGCTGGCCTTCACGGGGTCCGGCATGGTGGGCCGCAAGCTTCTCAAATATTCCGCCCGCTCGAATTTAAAGCGCTGCTATCTTGAACTTGGCGGAAAATCACCCAATGTGGTATTTGCCGATGCGCCCGATCTTGATGCTGCCGCCAGGATTTCGGCCTATGGCATTTTCCGCAATTCCGGCCAGGTTTGCGTGGCGGGTTCACGTTTGTTGGTGGAAGACAGAATCCACGATGAGTTCGTGGCCAAAGTGGCGGGCATCGCCGCGAAAATGAAAGTCGGTGATCCACTCGACCTTGCGACTGAGGCGGGCGCAGTGACCAGTCTCGACCAGTTGCAGAAGGACTTGGCGTTTGTGCAGGAAGCCACAAACGAGGGTGGCAAAGTGCAAACGGGAGGTACCCGCATTCTGGAAAACACCGGCGGCTATTACATGCAGCCCACCGTGATTTCCGACATCACACCAGCCATGAAACTGGCCCAGGAAGAAGTTTTCGGGCCGGTGCTTGGCGTGATGCGATTCAAAGACGAGGCTGACGCCATCCGCATTGCCAATTCGACTGTCTATGGTTTGGCCTCGGCTGTCTGGACATCCAATTTGTCCAAAGCCCACCGGATGGTCCGCGCCATCAAGGCGGGCGTTGTGCATGTCAACACCTACGGCGGTGCCGACAACACCGTGCCCCTGGGAGGGGTAAAGCAAAGCGGCAATGGCCATGACAAATCGCTGCATGCGCTCGATAAATACACCGAACTCAAAACGGCGTGGATACAGCTTTAAAGAATTGCCTGCGGTCCATCAGTGATGGGAATGTGAACTTCTGCGAAGCGTGTCAACCGGGCGTTCGCCGTATTTCTCAAAATAGGATTTGGCGGCGCGCCCCAAATGGCCAAGACCCGAATCCAAGGCAATTTCGGTTACGCATTCACGGGGTTGCGCCCGCAACAATTTAACCCGGAAGAATGCGAGACGTTGCTTTTGCAATTGCTCCCAAAGTGTTGTTCCACGGGTCTTGATGTATGACGTTTGCAGGCTTCTCAAACTCACACCCGCTGCTTGGGCAATCTCGACCACGGAAATTTTCCGGTCAAAATGGGCTGCGATGAAGTCATCGGCCCGTTGGACGCAGGCCGGCGACGCAATAGTTTCAAAACTGACGGAATTCCGCGCCGTATGGTCAAAGCTTGAAAGAAGCTCGACCATCAACCCGTCACGCAAAGTATCGAGATACCGGGAATGGGAAGGTCCAAGGCGCTCTGCGGCTTCCACCATCATGGCAACATGGCGCTTGAGAATGCTGCCAATGGGCGAGCACAAATCGATCCCGGTGTTGAACTCAATCTCAGGCGCCTGGCGACCACTCAAAGACTCAAACATCGCGTGCAAAGCCTGCTTTTTGATTTGAATGATGATTTTCTCACACCCCGCCTGCCACGTCATGCGGGTCGGAAGTGTGGGAGAGAGAATGCTGGCCATGTGCCCTGCCGAAACATCAGACGCAATACTTCCACACTTTACCCGGGCATTGCCGGAGATTGGAACCTGGAGCAGATAAAAACCAGACAACATGCCCGGATCGATGTCGACAGTTGCGCCATAGGTTATGTAATTTATTGAGACATCGTTCGCCATTCTTGAATGGTGGCGCGCATGAAAGCCGGGTGCAGATTTTTCCTGCGGCAAAAGCTCGTGCGGACAAAATATCCGGGCGACCTCGGCACAGGCTTCTTCAACATTGCAAGTATCGACCGCCGCAAACTGTTGC
>JANNFZ010000228.1:0-12981 GCA_031380375.1 Hyphomicrobiales bacterium | reverse complement strand
GCATGATCTTGCGACCTCCGGCTATCTCGAAACCGTGCGGGGGAGAAGCGGGGGTTTACGCCTCGCGAGGGCCGCCAAAGAGATCAATGTCGGGAAGGTCATGCGCATGACGGAGTCAAATTCCGCCCTGGTGGAATGTTTCGATGCCAAGACCAACCGGTGTGTCATAACACCCGCCTGCACGTTGAAACACACGTTGCACGACGCCCTCGAGGCCTTCTTCAAGAGTCTGGAGACCAAAACACTGGCGGATCTCGTGAAAAAACCAAAAGCACTTGAGGAACTATTTGTGAGCCAGGCCGTTAATTGACTGCGGCGGATCAGATCTGCACATGGCCTTGTAAATATATGAAACATTTCATGAATTTTACAGTTGAAGGCAGGACTGTCGCAGGGGGCATTTTCCTTAAAGATGCACTTGAAATACATCTTATCCTGTTTTATATGATGTACTGTAAATACATTTTATGGAGAAAATCATGTCATTCCCTGCCCTGTCCCGCCGTGGCCTGTTAGGCGCAACCGCCGCCGCCGGTTTTGGTTCAACACTCAAGCTTGCAGCCGCCCAGGCGACAACTGAAGTGACCGACCTTTCAAAACTGACCCGCGTCAAACAGGAATTGGTGGCTCCGCCCTTCCTGCCGGTTCACGAGCAAAGTGTTTCCGGCGATCCCAGGATCGTCGAAGTCACATTCACCATTGAAGAAAAGAAGATGGTGCTTGACGACGACGGCACGGAAGTCTGGGCCATGACCTACAACGGCAGTGTTCCGGGGCCGATCATCGTCGTCCATGAGGGCGACTATGTTGAACTCACACTCAAGAACCTGCCCGCCAACATCCTGGAACACAACATCGACTTCCATGCAGCGACTGGTGCCCTCGGCGGCGGTGCCTTGACCAAGGTGTTGCCCGGTGAACAGGCCGTGTTGCGCTGGAAGGCCGTGAAGTCCGGGGTGTTCGTCTATCACTGTGCGCCAGGCGACATCATGATCCCCTATCACGTGGTGCACGGCATGAATGGTGCCGTGATGGTTCTGCCGCGTGACGGGTTGAAGGATACAAAGGGTGCGGCTCTCACCTATGACCGCGCCTATTTCATCGGCGAACAGGACTATTACATTCCGCGCGACGAGGAAGGCAATTTCAAGAAATATGAAATGGTTGGCGAAGACATGGTGGATGCCCTCGAAGTCATGAAGACACTGACGCCAAGCCATGTGGTGTTCAACGGCAAGAAAGGCGCATTGACCGGCGATGCGGCACTGAAGGCAAAAGTCGGCGAGACAGTTCTGTTCATCCATGCCCAGGCCAACCGTGACACGCGGCCGCACCTGATCGGCGGGCATGGCGATTTTGTCTGGGAGACCGGCTCTTTCAATGACGTGCCGATGACCGGACTTGAAACGTGGTTCATCCGCGGCGGTTCCGCCGGGGCCATGGCCTACAAATTCCGCCAGCCCGGCATCTACGCCTATGTGAACCACAATCTCATCGAAGCCGTCATGCTCGGTGCCACGGCCCATGTGGTGGTCGAAGGTGAGTGGAACGACGACCTGATGACGCAGGTCATGAAGCCCGGCCCCATCACTGGCTAGATCATGATCAAGACCGGGACCATTCTTGCGGTACTCGCCATCGCCATTGGACTTGGACCCATGGCGAAGCCCGAAGCCCCGCGCATTGAAATGGTTCCGGTCATCATCAACGGCAGGCCACTCAATGTCGCGCCTTACGAAGTCTCAGTGGCACAGTGGCAGCTTTGCGTCGATGCCGGGGCCTGCGACGACATCATGAAGCCGGTTGCGCGACCCGAACTGACACCGGCCACTGGGCTCAACTGGTTTGATGCCGATGAATTCGTGCAATGGTACAATGCCACGCACACCACTGCCGTGCGCTTGCCCACAGTTGCGGAATGGAGCGGACTCGGCGGTCCAATGCCCCGGAAAAAATCAAAATTGCTGTTCGACGATCCACGTCTGGCATGGGCTGCCACCTACGGCCAGATGAAATCACCGGGCGGCCCGGTGCGTGTGCAGGGCGCATGGTCCAAATCAAGCAGCGGCATCCATGACCTTGATGGAAATGTCTGGGAATGGACGGCAAGTTGCATTGAAGGTGCCGACCCTGCGAATTGCCCGGCGGCACATGTGGTGGGCGCCCATGACACGATATTGTCGGTCTTTGTGCGCGAGCCTGCCTCGGGCGGCTGCTCAAGCGGTGCACCACCGACCCATGTGGGGCTTCGGTTGGTTGAGGATTAGCGTTCTCGAGTCAATGCTTCGAGGCTCACGGCCTCGCCGTGAGCACCTCAGCATGAGGAGTTTTAATCGTTAACCTCACCCTGAGGCGCTGCAAAGCAGCCTCGAAGGGTGCGCAATATGCTGTCATTTCCAAAAGCGCTTCATGCTTTGGGCCTTTGGCAATTCGCGGGGATAATAGGACGTTGCCTCGGCATCATCCAATTCACGGGCCCATTTGTGGCCGGCGTAAACGGCGGCCTGAATGGTGCTGGGTGCAAAGCAATCGCCAATGCGTTTCAGCGAAACAATGTGCGGGGCATCGCCCTTGTCCATCATGGTGTGCAATTCGGTGTGGAGATCATCGACAGGCAACCGTGCCGTAACGGTGATAAGGGAGGCGGCGGGTACGCGGCGTGACATGTCCGAAAGCTGGTCGATCACTTCCACCCCATCGCCATGGAACGCGGCAACGCCGTGGCGGGTCAAAAGCGTGACGCCGAGCTTTGTCAAGCGGCGGGCGATCTTGGTGGCTTCCAGCGTGTAAGAGGTAAAGTCCGAGGGTTGCAGGGCCGGTGTCACCAGGGTTGTGGCACAGCCTGCGCTGGCGCATTTTTCCGCGATGATGCCACCCATGTAATAATGGTCATCATCGAAAATGACGATGGGACCTTCCGGCATTTTTCCGTTGAGAATGTCATCGGGTGTAAAAACATTCGGCTTGTCGAAGCCAGGCACGGCGCGACCATGCTCGCGGCCCACGCCATCACGCCGCCATGCAGCACCCGTGGCGATGACCACATGGCCAGCACCAAAGGCTGTTATGTCTTCAACCCTCAACTTGCTCTCGCGGTAGATCGTGGCGTTGTCGAGTTTTGCCAATTGGCCAATGCGCCAATCGCGCACCCTGATCCATTCAGAAAGGCCGGGCAGGTTTTTGGCTTCACGCAAAACACGACCACCGAGATCGCGGGTCGCTTCGGCGAGATGCACTTCATAGCCGCGCCGCGCCGCCGAGAGTGCTGCTTCCAATCCGGCGGGCCCTGCCCCCACCACCAGCACGGTATTGTCTGAAGTTTTCGGCGCTATGCGTTCGGGGTGCCAACCACGCCGCCATTCCTCGCCCATTGTCGGGTTCTGGGTGCAGCGCAAGTTTGTCATGGTGTAATCGCTGGTCACGCACATGTTGCAGCCAATGCATTCGCGGATATCCTCGAGGCGGCCTTCCTCGATTTTCTTCGGCAGGAAGGGATCAGCAATCGAGGGACGTGCAGCACCGATAAAATCAAGAACGCCGCCCTTGATGAGCGACACCATTTTGTCGGGCGAGGTGTAGCGGCCAACACCGACCACAGGTTTTGTGGTCACGGATTTCACAAAGCGGAAATAGTCTTCCTGGAAACCTTCCTTCTCAAAGCGCGAGGTGGCGCTGTCATTGGACCATCCGGAAATGTTGACATCCCAAAGGTCCGGCAATTCCGCCAGCATGGCAATGACATCGCGTCCTTCGCCGGCGCTGGTTATGCCTTCATCACCCAGCAATTGGTCAACGGCCAAACGCACCGCGACGCCACAGGTGCCGCCCACGGCGTCCTTGGTGTCCTCGATCAATTCACGGAGCAGGCGGGCGCGGTTTTCCAGGCTGCCGCCGTATTCGTCGCTCCGGTCATTCATCTGGCGCGACAAAAAATGCATGGGGATGCCCAAATCATGCGCGGCATAAACATAGACAATGTCGAAGCCAGCGCGTTTCGAGCGCAGTGCCGCCTCGCGGTGCCAGCGGCGCAAATCACGGATATCCTGCTTGTCCATGGCCCGCGCCTGCACCGGATCGTAAATGGTGACCGGGCGGTGCGAGGGTCCCATGGGCACTTCACGGCTTCCGCGATTGGATGATGACGGGCCGTGGTGCATGATCTCGATTGCCGCGAGTGAGTTGTGGCTGTGCACGGCCTCGGCCATAAGGGCAAGTGCTGGAATATCCTCATCGGTCCACAGCCTGCCCTCGTGATAGGGCTCGCAATCGCCTGTGGGGTGAATCTCGACTTCCTCGGTTGTCACCACCGACCAGCCGCCTTCGGCCTTGAGGCCGCGCATTTCGGCCAAGGCCTGCGGCTGGGTCCAGCCATAGCCGTTGCAATGGGCCACCTGGAAGAAGCGGTTGCGGGCCGTGACAGGGCCAATGGCCACGGGCTCAAAGAGAATATCGTAACGGGGATCGCGGGTCATCCGGGAAATCCAGCTTTCATGATTGCTTCGCGCAAGTACCGCCAATCCTCATCCCGCCGCAGCATGTTGATGTGGCGAAACCAGTTCATGAAATCCGTGGGGCTCATGGGGTCTGGTCCGCTCCAGCGCAGTTCCAGCTTGCTGACGGCGTTTTTCATGAATTCAGCGGCGTCGCGGTCCCGGCCAAGACAGGCGCTGTTTGCGGCGCGCCACGTCATGGTATCTGGTTGTGTGTTCGAGGTCAGGGCAAAATATTTCTCGGCGTCGCCATGGCGCTTTGCCATGAAATGAACGATGGCCCGCGACTCCAGGAAGAACTCAGTCGGAATCGGGTTCAGCGCTGCAGCCACTTCTGCGGCGTCGTCAGCTGCACCTTGGTCGCCGAGAACGGCCCAGGCAAGCGCCCGGTCGATGCAGTTGCTGGCATCATTGGGGTTGAGTTCCGCCGACAGCAGGAATTCCGCCTTGGCGCGGTCAAGTTCGCGGAGGTACATGAGCGCCCAGCCCAGTGCATTGTGGGCCCGGGCGTCGGAGCCATCAAGACGGACGGCAAGCCTGGCGCTCCGCAGCGCTGCTTCCTCAAGCACCGGAATTTCCGCTGCTCCTGGCACCATGGTTGCCTGCCTCAAACAGGCAAAGGCAAGGCTGGCGTGAGCCCTGGCAAAACCGGGGTCTTTGCTGATCGCCTCCTCAAGCAGCCGCATCGACGCCGTGTTGCCCTCACGCGTCCACAACTCAGACCCGTGGTTCGCCCTGAGCCAACAGTCATAGGCACCGAGGTCCCGCGTGACTTTCGTTTGGGCGCTGCTGTCATTGTGTTTTTCAACGCGGCCGACGATGGTGCTGACGAGCCGCCGCACCAGTTCATCCTGCACTGCGAAGACATCCTTGAGGGGGCGGTCGTAGCGCTCGGCCCAGACGTGGCCGGCAGTTGCCGTGTCGACGAGTTGGGCCGTCACCCTGATCTGGTCGCCGATCTTGCGGACGCTGCCCTCGACCACGAAGTCCGCATCAAGTGCTGCGCCCAGTTCTTTGATGTCAAGCGGGTTCTCCTTGAAGTGGAATGACGAGTGCCGCGCGACCACCATGAGGTGGCGGTTTCGCGACAGTTCGGTGATGATATCCTCGGTCAGTCCGTCACTGAAATATTCCTGGGCGGGATCGCCGGACATGTTGGCGAAGGGCATGACAGCAATGGCCGGCTTGCCGCCCGGGGACCGCGACCGGACATTTGCAGAAAAGGCTGGTGGGGTCCCGCCATCCAGGGGCTGGCGCCCTGAATACTTATAGCCGCGGCCATGGACAGTGACGATCATTTCGGGGCCAAGGGCCTTGCGCAACGCCGAGACGTGGACCTGCAGCGTGTTCTCCTCGACAATCAGGCCGGGCCAAACCGTATCAAAAAGTTCAGCCTTGGTGATGATCTGGTTCGGTTTGGCAAGCAGCACCGCCAGAATATCGAAGGACCGGCTTGAAAGTTCCAGCGGACCGTCCTGGCGCAGCACCCGTCTGGCCTGCCGCTCCAGCCGGAATGGCCCGAATTGAACGTCCATTGCCTTTTGTCCTCCCAACCCGCGACACTAAAGCAAGCGCATTCTGAAAGCGAATTTCAGTTCAATTCAGGATTCTTCAGGTTCGCCCCAAGGACTGCAAGAGAGGATGATGTCATGGTCTCCTGCATAGGAGAACACCATGACCGACTTCACAACAGCCGCGCCGCTCAGCATTCGCAGCCTCAAGCTGCCCCGCTTCGCTCTGCCGAAACTGGCTGTGGGTGCCGCACTGGCGGGCCTGTCAAAGGCGGTCGGCGGTGCTTTCGAGATGGCCCTCGTGGCACCCTTTTCGGGCGACAGCAGCCAGCCGCGTGTCGTTTCCGGGGAAGCCGAAGACGGCCGCGATCCCAATTGGTGATTTGCCAGCTAAAGCAGAAGGGCGTGGATGGCTACCGTCCGGCACCACCCACGCCCTGCCACTGCCGATGAACGTTACGATTTCGGCAGAAGCACGCGGTTGATGACGTGGATGACGCCATTCGATTGCATGACGTCGGCAATCGTGACCTTGGCTTCGCCGCCATTTTCGTCGGTGACCATCAAATAGGGTCCCTTCATGGTGAGGGTGAGCTCGCAGCCACCGACCGTCTTGACCTTGTGGGATCCGCCGTCAGCCATGATCATCTTGGATGCCGCCTGGGACAGCGCCAAGGCGGGGACCACATGACAGGTGAGTATCTTGGTCAGCATGTCCTTGTTTTCGGGTTTCAGTAGTGTCTCCACCGTTCCGGCGGGCAGCTTTTCAAAGGCGCTGTTGGTTGGCGCGAAAACCGTGAACGGACCGGCGGTCTGCAACACATCAACAAGGCCTGCGGCCTTGACGGCGGCAACCAGTGTGGTGTGGGCCGGTGACTTCACGGCATTTTCAATGATGTTCTTGCTGGCAAACATGGCGGCCCCACCAACTTTGGGGTTGGCCTCAGCTGCTGATGCGGCAAGGGCGATGGCGAGTGCGCCAATGGCTAATGATCTGGTGGGCATGGGATTTTCCTCGGGTGTTTGTTGTTGGTGAGCGGAGATGGCCCGGACCGTCAGCGACCCGGGCCAAAGTGACATCAGCGTTTACGATTTCGGCAGGAGGACCTTGTCGATCACGTGGATGACGCCGTTGGACTGAATGACATCGGCAATGGTGACGGTGGCAACGCCGCCGTTTTCATCAATGACCTGGACCTTGTCGCCGTCGAGCTTCAAGGTCAGTTCACAACCGCCAACGGTCTTCACCTTGTGCATGCCGCCATCGGCCTTGACCATCGACATGACGTCGGAGGCCAGCGCCTTGGCGCCAATCACGTGGCAGGTGAGGATCTTGACCAAGGTGTCCTTCATGTCGGGCTGCAAGAGCTTGTCGACAGTGCCGGCAGGCAATGCAGCGAAGGCTTCATTCACCGGTGCAAACACCGTGAACGGGCCAGCGGACTTCAAAGTGTCCACAAGGCCGGCAGCGGCAACAGCGGCAACCAGCGTCGTGTGGTCCTTGGAGTTCATGGCATTATCAACAATGTATTTTGCCGGGAACATTACCGAGCCGCCGACCATGGGGTTCATGGCGGCGAAGGCTGATGTTGCAAAAAGACCAGCAGCGATCGTAGCAAGGATTGTCTTGCGCATTGTGGTTACTCCCTCGAGTGTTTTGATCGACCCGCCCAACGCGGTGTCGTGTACTGGAAACGCCCGGGGGGGCCATGCGGTTGATTACAAGTTGTTAAACTCTGATCACGAAACCGTGCGGTGCCAGCGGGCGAGTCCCAATACAGGCCCGGCCTTGCCTTCCTGGACGACCACAAAACAATCGCTGCTATCCTTGGTCATGATGGCTTCCTTCATGAAAGTGAGGCTGGCGGCCGCCCCTTTCCACATACCAGCGGGCACCAGGTTGCGGACGACATTGTGATAGGCAACGGTTGAACCGGTGTTCTCGCCACGTTCGATCTTCTGTTCGATTTTTGGGGCCACTGCCATGAGCCAGACCATGGCTTCGCCGCTGTAATTGCCTTGCGGCAGGTCGACGAGAAGTTCCGATTGTGTCGCCCTGATGCTGACGGCCAAGTCAGCGGATTTGCGGCGGGCCTTTTCAATCGCATCCTCCACATCCGGGAGGCGGCTGCCGACAGCGTGATAGCGGCCATTGACCACCACTTGTGGTGTGTAAACCTGGCCATCGCCGCGCGTGGCGGCATAGTCGCGCTGGCGCTCGGTGTATTCAGGCTTGGCCAGCGTATCGCGCCAACCGAGATAATCCCAATAATCAACATTGAGAGAGGTCACGATGAGGTCATCGCGCTTCTTCAACTGGCCCATGATGGCGTCGGCGGGCGGGCAGGACGAGCAGCCTTGGCTGGTGAACAATTCAACGAGCACTGGGGTACGGGCAGCGTTGACGATGGAGGGGGTGACCATGGCGCTTGCGGCAAGGGCCAAGGCAGTGCGGCGGGAGAGAAGTTGGGTCATGGCGATATATGCCCACCCCGGCCAAACACATGCCAATCACGCTTGAGTGAGGCGGCAAAAAGTGATCAGAACGCGGTGATCGACTGGAAGCCGCCAAAGATCAAGCGCTTGCCGTCAAAGGGCGCATTCATCATGTCATAGTTCGCCATGTAGGGGTCCTTCATCAGTTTTTTCCACACAGCCGCGCGGTGCGCCTTGGATTTGAAAGTGATGTGACACGCAGCCACGACCTCATCGTCCTTCAGTTTCACACTCTGCGGAAAGGATGTGGTTTTTCCCGTCTTCACATCATCGGCAATGGTCTCGCAATAGCCAAGGGCACCGTGTTTTTTCCAAACCGCCGCACTCTTGCGGGCGAGGGACTTGTATTCCGCCAGCCTTGCCCGCTTCACCGGTGTAACCATGTAGTCAATGTAAACCATTGTGCCCTCCTGCCAGAGTTTGAAAATGCTAATGCATAGGGCGGTCAATTGCATCCAAATTCTCGCGGCCGGACTCGACCCGGCCAACCAAACTTTCAAGAGATTCAACTGCGGAGAGTCTGGATCGGCGGGACAAGCCACGCCGATGGAGGATGTGATATCTACTCAAATCCCAATTCGCGGCGAAGCCTCTTGGTCAGATTGAGTGACGCAAGGTGGTGGCTTTGCCGGAGGTAGATTTTGAGATCCCGGTCAACGAGGCCCTTGTCATTGACGCGCTGGATCCACTTCATGCCACGCGAGGCAAAATAAGGTGCAGGCCTGCAGCCCTCGACCTCTTTCAGCATCTCATAGCTCATGCCGGAACATTTGAAGGTGATGCCGGCATCGGCGCTGCGGTCAAACCACGCGACGGCAAAGACCTTGCCTGTGCCACCGCCGACCTTCCAGACATGGGCACCTCCCCACTGCATCACATAGGCTGTGTGCGGCAGGGACTTGCAGAAGGCATTGAAGCGGGCCGATGTCATGCCGCCTTGGCGATGTTCCTGAGCACATAGTGCAGAATGCCGCCGTTCCTGTAGTAGTCGATCTCATCGAGTGTATCGATGCGGCAGAGCACGCTGAAGGATGACGATGTGCCATCGGCGCGTTTCACTTCGACAGTCATGGTCTCACGCGGTTTCAATCCATCGGCGAGACCTTTGATGGTGATGGTTTCATCGCCCTTGAGGCCCAACGACTGCCAGTTCTGGCCTTCCATGAATTGCAGGGGAATGACGCCCATCCCAACTAGGTTTGAACGGTGTATGTGCTCGAAGCTCTGGGCGATGACGGCGCGCACGCCCAGCAAATTGGTTCCCTTGGCGGCCCAGTCACGGGACGAGCCATTGCCATATTCGACCCCAGCGAAAACCACCAGCGGCACATTCTCCGTGGCATAGAGCATGGCCGCATCGTAGATTGCCATTTCCACGCCGGACGGCTGATGCAGCGTGACGCCGCCCTCCTTCACATTGCCATCGGGGGCCTTCACCATGAAGTTCTTGATGCGGATGTTGGCGAAGGTGCCGCGCATCATCACTTCATGGTTGCCGCGGCGCGTGCCGTATTGGTTGAAGTCGATGGGCCTGACACCATGGTCGGTCAGGTATTTGCCGGCGGGGGATGCTGCCTTGATGGCACCGGCGGGGGAAATATGATCGGTGGTGATCTTGTCGCCGAACAGGCCGAGGATGCGGGCACCCTTGATGTCGGTCACGGGCTTTGGGGTTTTCTGCATTCCGCGAAAATACGGCGGATTCTGGACATAGGTCGAAGCATTGTCCCAGGCATAGGTCTCGCCCTTCGAGGTGGTGACGGCGCGCCAGTTCTTGTCGCCCTTGAAGACATCGGCATAGCGGGTCTTGAACATTTTCGCCGTGATGTTCTTGCGCACGAAAGTTTCGATTTCTTTGTTGGTCGGCCAGATGTCCTTCAGGTAAACAGGCTTGCCCTTGCGGTCATGGCCCAGCGGTTCCGTGGTCAAGTCCACTTGTGTGGAACCGGCCAGCGCATAGGCCACCACGAGTGGCGGCGAGGCAAGATAGGCGGCTTGCACGTCGGCCGAGATGCGGCCTTCGAAGTTGCGGTTGCCGGAGAGTACGGCTGACGCAACGATGCCATTGTCGCTGATGGCCTTGGAAATGGCCGGATCAAGCGGGCCTGAATTGCCAATGCACGTGGTGCAGCCATAGCCCACGAGATAAAAGCCGATCTTGTCGAGATCCTTCTGCAGGCCGGACTTGATCATATAGTCGCTGACGACTTGCGAACCCGGTGCAAACGAGGTTTTGACCCAAGGCTTCGATGTGAGACCAAGGGCTGCCGCTTTTTTGGCGAGAAGGCCCGCACCTATCAGCACCGAAGGGTTGGAGGTGTTGGTGCACGAGGTAATGGCCGCAATGACGACATCACCATGGCTGATGTCGAAGTTCTTGCCTTCAACTTTCACCCGCTTGTCGTGCTCGCCTGTTTTGGCAAATCCTGCCTTGTCCTTTGGTGCATCAAGGGCCGAGAGAAAACCAGCCTTGATGTCCTGCAGGGGCACAAATTTTTCCGGGCGGTTGGGACCGGCCATGGCGGGAACGACCGACGCCAGATCAAGCTCCAGCGTGTCCGTGAACACCGGATCGGCGGATTTCACGGTGAGGAAAAGTCCTTGGGCTTTCGAATATTTTTCTACAAGCGCAATGCGGGCATTGTCGCGGCCGGTGAATTTAAGATAGTCGAGTGTCACGTCATCAACCGGGAAAAAGCCGCAGGTTGCGCCATATTCAGGTGCCATGTTGGCGATGGTTGCACGATCGGCAAGCGTCAGGGCGGCGAGGCCTGGGCCAAAGAACTCGACGAACTTGTTCACAACGCCCTTCTTGCGCAACATCTGCGTCACAAGCAGCACGAGGTCGGTTGCAGTCACACCTTCTTTCAGCCTGCCCGTGAGCTTGAAGCCGATCACCTCCGGCAGCAGCATGGATTGCGGTTGTCCCAGCATGGCGGCTTCCGCCTCGATGCCGCCAACACCCCAGCCCAAAACACCAAGGCCATTGACCATGGTGGTGTGGCTGTCGGTGCCGACGAGCGTGTCGGGATAGGCGAGGGTCACCTTCTGCTTCTTTTTGTCTTTGGTTATGGTTTCGGTTTTCGTCCACACGGCCTGTGCGAGATACTCGAGGTTCACCTGATGACAGATGCCGGTGCCGGGTGGGACCACGCGGAAATTTTCAAAAGCGCCCTGGCCCCATTTGAGGAACTTGTAGCGCTCTTCGTTCTGCTCGTATTCGCGCGCCACATTGGCGGCCAAGGCCTTTGAATTCCCGAAATTGTCCACCACGACGGAATGATCAATGACGAGATCAACCGGCACCAGCGGATTGATCTTCTGGGCATCGCCCTTCAGAAGCTTCATGCCGTCGCGCATGGCGGCCAAATCAACAACGGCGGGAACGCCGGTGAAATCCTGCATCAACACGCGGGCCGGACGGAAGCCCACTTCCTTGTCGGCCTTGCCGCGATTTTCAAGCCAAGCAGTGAAGCCTTCAATGTCGGTTTTCGTGACGGTGCGGCCATCCTCATGGCGCAGGAGATTTTCCAGCAACACTTTCATGGAATAGGGCAGGCTTGACACGCCCTTGAGGCCGTTTTTTTCCGCCGCCTTCAGGCTGAAATAGATGTAGGTTTTGGAGCCTACTTTAAGGGTCTTGCGGCATTTGAAGGAGTCGCGTGACATGGGTGCCTCTTTGAAAGCGGACTGTTGGCGGCGGCATATAGCAGCATTGGGCCGCAAGACAAATCAATGAGGCGCTTTGGCCCATAAGTCAGATTAATGACGGACGTCAGGCGACGCGCTTTTGCCGTTCATAGGCAATGGTTTCGCTGATGAGCAGGCGCCAGAAGTTTTCGGCCATGTCTGGCGACAAGCCCTGGGCCATGGCCTTGCTGCGGACCCTGTTCACTACTTCCTCAATGCGCTCGGGGATGGCGGCAGGAAGGCCAGCACTTAGTTTATGAGCAATCACCCGGTCAACAACGGCAAAACGTTTGGCAAGAAGGGCCACAATCGCGTCGTCAATGGCGTCGATGTCACGGCGACAGGACTCAAGGTCATCAGCCATGTCAGACGCGGCGCTCCACCATCATTTTCTTGATTTCGGCGATGGCCTTGGCGGGAGACAAGCCCTTGGGGCAGGCCTTGGCGCAATTCATGATGGTGTGGCAGCGATAGAGCCGGAACGGGTCTTCGAGATTGTCGAGGCGCTCGCCGGTGGCTTCGTCGCGTGAGTCAATGAGCCAGCGATAGGCCTGTAGCAGCACGGCGGGACCAAGATAGCGCTCGCCGTTCCACCAGTAGCTGGGGCACGACGTCGAGCAGCAGGCGCAGAGAATGCATTCATAAAGGCCGTCAAGAAGTTCGCGCTCTTCCTTTGATTGTTTCCATTCGGTTTGCGGTGTCGGCGTGGTGGTTTTCAGCCACGGTTCGATGGAGCGGTGCTGGGCATAAAAATGCGTGAGGTCGGGAACGAGGTCCTTCACGACGGCCAAATG
>JANNFZ010000218.1:0-2989 GCA_031380375.1 Hyphomicrobiales bacterium | reverse complement strand
GGCACTTCGGGCCATCAACGCGAATGATGACGCGGCCATGGGATTGGTTGATGACGGAGGCGAGCCCTTTCAGTTTCTGTTCAAGGTCGCTGGTGTTCGTATCTTGCACGTAATATTGATCGGGTCCTGCCCACATGACGCGGGACTTGCGGAGTGACGCGAGTGCCTCTTTTGTCGCCTTGGCCTTGCCGCTGCGGGCGATGACCATGACGAGGGATTGCGGATGGAGGACCGTCAGCGTCACGCCGGGCTCGCCACTGTCGGCGCCGTAACGACCCGGTTTGGCAGCGGCAAGAGGCGAAGCACGTGTGAAGGCAGGAGAACTAGACATGAAGCCTCCGGTTCTCACGGTCAAAATGCATGGGGTCGCAGATTTCCGCCAGCATGTGGATGTTACGCAAGCCATCGAAGACTTGCACCACTTCACCATGGCGCGCCCGGCCATTGGCGAGAAGTGCGAGCCCCAGCCATTCATTGAGCATGGGCGACCAGGCGACGGAAGTTATGTAGCCTTGGTCATTGGTCATTGAGGGCTTGTCGCCCTTGGTCAGCAGATGGCTTCCGGCCCGCAGCTTGTCGGATTTGTTGATGGGGCGAATGCCAACCACGCATTGGCGCAACGGATCTACCAGGCCTTCACGGGTCGCCATCATGCGGCCGATGTAATCCTTCTTTGTCGACATCATCTTGCCCAAGCCCAAGTCACCCGCTGTTGTGGTGCCGTTCAACTCACCGCCCGCCACATGGCCCTTTTCGATGCGCATGATCGACAACGCCTCGACGCCATAGGGCGTAATCGAAAATTCCTCGCCCGCCTGCATGAGCGCCCGGGCCACCGTGTTGCCGAAGTCGGCGGGCACAGCCAGTTCATAGGCGTGCTCACCCGAAAAGGAGATGCGGAACAGGCGGGCTTCCATGCCGCCGAGAATGCTGATGGCGCGGGCCGCGAGGTAAGGCGTGTTGATGTCGTCAAGCTTTGAACCATCAATGATCTTGTTCAGCGTGGCGCGGGATTTGGGACCAGCGATGGCCATTTGCGCCCATTGTTCGGTGACAGAGACATAGGTCACATCGAGTTCGGGCCACAGGGCTTGATGGCAGAACTCCGTGTGCGACATGATTTTCGCGGCATTGGCTGTGGTCGTGGTCATGACGAAATGATCCTCGGCAAGGTGCGACGTGGTGCCGTCATCCATGACGATGCCGTCCTCGCGCAGCATCAGGCCATAGCGGGCCTTGCCGATGGCAAGCGTCGAGAAGGTGTTGCAATAGAGCTTGTCCAGAAACGCGCCCGCGTCCCTGCCCTGCACGTCTATCTTGCCAAGCGTCGAGACATCGCAGAGGCCAACACTGTTCCGTGTACTGATGACTTCACGGGACGCCGCCGCCAGCCAGTCCTCGCCTTCACGCGGGAACCATGACGAGCGCATCCATAATCCGGTTTCCACAAAGACAGCACCCTGTTCTGTTGCCCAGTCATGAAGCGGTGTTTTGCGCACCGGTTGAAAGTGATGGCCTGTGAAAGGTCCGGCGAAGGCACCGAACGAGACGGGCGTGTAGAAGGGCCGGAAGGTGGTCGTGCCGATTTCGGGAACGGATTTTCCCGTCGCTTCCGCCAGAATGGCGATGGCGTTGACGTTGCCGAGCTTGCCCTGGTCGGTCGCCATGCCTGTGGTGGTATAGCGCTTGGCAAGCTCGATGTGATTGTAGCCTTCCTGGGCGGCGAGCGGCAGGTCTTTGACAGTTGTATCGTTCTGATAGTCGACAAAGGCCTTGCCTGTTGACTCTTTCACCCACCAGAGCGGTGTGATCTCATAGGCCTCGTCGCGGCATTTGGGTGTGGCGGGTGTTCGGCCCTTCAGAGTTCCGGCGCGGGCACCGTCGGCGAGACATTCAGAAAGCAGCATCCTGCCATTGGCGGAACCCGAGGCGACAAAGCTTTCGCCCACATCGGGCGGCAGGAAGGCTGCGAGCTTTTCATTCCACACAGGCCGCGCCCCGCGATGGCACATGAGATTGACGATTGGCGACCAACCGCCGGACATGGCAAGTGCATCGCAGGGAATTGTGGTGTGATCGGCAAGTTCTATGGCTCGCAGAATTTTGCCGCCCTTTACATTGACGATGCGCCCCCCATGGCGGGCCTCAATGACGGCAGCGACATTCACGCCGTGGCCCCGCAAATCCATGGCGGTGCGAAGGCCTGAGCTGTTGTTGGTAAACACGGCAACGGATGAACCAGCCGCTGTCGCGTAACGGTTGGCGTAGTGGCGCATGGCGGAGGCCGTCATCACGCCCGGAACGTCATTGCCGCCAAAGACGATGGGGCGTTCTTCCGCGCCCGCCGCATTGACCGCGCGTTTTGCCATGATCCGCCAATAGCGCTGGCGGGGCACATTGTGCGAGGGCGCTGCGATGTGATCGCTGACCCGTTCCACCGCACCAAAAATATTGCCATCGAACCAGCCGAAGATTGTTGTGCGCGGCAATAGCGTCACATTGGGCATTGATGCGAGTTCGGCTATCACATTTTGCGACCACTCGTATCCTGAAAGCCCGGCGATTTCTTCCTGTTCGAAGAGCAGCGAGCCGCCCAGCCTTGCACCTTCATCGGCGAGAATAATGCGGGCACCGCTGCGCGCTGCCGTCTGTGCGGCCATCAACCCTGCGGGGCCGGAGCCAATGACCAGCAAATCACAGTGCGCGTAAGATTTTTCGTAGCGGTCGGGGTCGGCTTCCCGCGACGCGGTGCCAAGTCCTGCGGCCTTGCGTATTATCGGCTCGTAGATCTTTTCCCAGAAGCTCTTCGGCCACATGAAGGTCTTGTAGTAAAACCCGGCCACGAATATCGACGAGGCCAGCGCTGTGACGGCACCAATGTCGAAGTTGAGCGACGGCCAGCGGTTCTGGCTTTTGGCAACAAGCCCGTCGTAAAGTTCGACCATGGTGGCGCGGGTGTTGGCCTCCTTGCGTCCGCCTTCACGGAGTT
>JANNFZ010000215.1:0-1777 GCA_031380375.1 Hyphomicrobiales bacterium | reverse complement strand
CCAGTGCCTGCGTGTCTGCCACGCCGTAGATCGTCTTGCGCAACATGCTGGCGGTGCCCAGTGCCGGCGGCAAGGTGGCGTCGTCCTTGTGGGCGATCACTACGCAGGAACCGTCAAGCGACTCAAAACGGCCCCCTTGGGCGGTCACGCCAACAGCGTCCAGCCCGTAGTCACGCAGGTACTGGGAACATGCGGCGACATCGTCTACACCAAATACGAGGGCATCAAGTCCAATAATATTCATGAGGCAATTCCTTTAAACAATACGGCGTCTTCAGCCATCAGAATGAAATGGGATTCGGCTGCAATCGCGCCTGCGGCCTGCAGCGGCGCAACCATGGCGGACTGCACGGCCGCAGCCAGTGCATGGGCAAACGCCAGGTCTTCGACCCAAAACTCGTCAATGGCGTCCACCAGGGCGACATCGCCCGGGCGGTTCAACACCTCGTTCTGCGTCTGCCCATAGGGCAAGCTGCCTTTGACAGAATTGGCCAATGCATTGCTGCATTCGCGCCAGGCTTTTAGAAATGAGGCGCTGTCCATAGCCGCTACTTTGTTGAAGAACGAGAACAGCTTGATGTTTCCGCCACCATTCAGCGGCATCGAAACCTGCTGCTCCCGCACGGCCAGCTTGACCACCGAGGCCTGGTCCACAAAGCGGTCTTCGTCGGGCCGCAGTTGCGCCAGATAGAAAGGCTGCTGCAGCGAGTTCATGGCCTGGGCCGGGTCCTCAAACCAAATCTGGGTGACAAAGTCTCGGTTCAACGCGAAGGGATCGTTGGCAGGTCCGCCCCTGCGGAAGCTGCCGTCCACCACGCGGTTTTGGGCATACCGCCTGGGCGCATGTAGAGGATCCAGCGCAATGTATTTCGACACCATGGCACCATGCACATTCAGGATGTGATGGTGGTGCTGGGCCAGCGTGGTACCGGCGCGACGGCGGCCCACAATCATCAATTTGAACGCCGGGTGTGTCATGTGAGTAGGCTCATGCTGGCCCAGCGACGTGCCCGCCCAACACCTCCGCCACCCAGTCTGCGATGAAGGCACCGGCGTTGGCAGAATTGTCAAAACTCGAATGCTGGCAGCCGCCTTCGCGCTCGGTGAAAATTTTCAGTTCGCGTCGGGGCGAATTCACCAGTTGCTCATAAGTGCGGTGCGCCCAGGCCAGCGGGATTTGTGAATCTTTTTCGCCATGGGTCACCAAGAAAGGCACCTTGATGCGGTCCAGTACGCCATCGAGGTGCATGTTTTCGGCCAGGCGCATGAAGTCGTCCTGGTCTTTCGCGCCAAATACCCAGCGCACATGCTCCCAATAATGCGGCACGGGAAAGCTGCCCTCTTTCAACAGGCGTTTTTTCTGCACATCGCGCCAATCGTGGTTGGCGCCCCAGCAGACCCCCATGGCAAAACGCGGCTCGAAGGCCACGGCGCGCGGGCAGTAATAGCCGCCCAGCGACACGCCTTCGAGGCCAATGCGTTTGGCATCGACTTCGTTTTGCATCTGCGCGTCTGACTCGATCCAGTCCACCACCTTGCTGGCCCAGATCTCGCTGTTGTAGGTGGCCGCCAGATTGTGCAGGCGCAAGGCTTCGCCGGTGCCGGGCTGGTCGATCACCAAAGAAGACACCCCGCGCTGCGCTAGCCAGCGCGGCAGGCCCACGCGGTACTTCATCTCTTTGGTGGAATCCAGGCCGTTGACCTGCACCAATAAGGGCGCTTTGACCGGGGCCTGCCCGGTGGTAGTGTCCGCGCGCACATACAAGCCTGAAATGTG
>JANNFZ010000213.1:0-2086 GCA_031380375.1 Hyphomicrobiales bacterium | reverse complement strand
GGCAAGAAAGCGGTTGAGGCCTTGCGCCACATAGAGGTCGGACGGGAAATTGCCGCTGTCGCTTAGAATGACTTTGCGGTCCCGGCGCAGCGCCAGTGCTGCTGTCAGCACTTTGAAGAGATTGATCGAGATCGTGTCGGCGACGATCACATTGCCGGGCCCTCCACCGATGAGACGGGCAATCTTGTCGCCGATCACGCGTGGCAGATGAAACCAGCCATGGACATTCCAAGAGGTGATCAGGTCTTGCGCCCATTGCACCGAAACCGCGTGGGCCACCCGCTCGGGCACGGATTTCGGCATGAGGCCCAGAGAATTGCCGTCGAGATAAATCATGCCCGCCGGAATCGCATAGCGTTCGCGAAAATGTCGGAGCGGATCGGTCTCATCCCGTTTCAGGCAGTCATTGCGCGTCATCGTCATCAGAATGCACCCTATCAAGCTTAAACCTTGATGCGGGCATTGGCAGGATCAACGAGCGGCTGCAAGTGGGGTGTTGCCTTCACTGTTTCCTTGGCCACCACAAGTTCATAGGAACCCGCCATCACAAAATCCGCAGTCACGCCATCACCATGGCGTACATAACCAAGGCCAACGGGCCTGCCGATGCTGTAGCCATAGCCGCCGCTGGTGAGGTAGCCCGCAAACTGGCCGTTGCGCAGGATTGTTTCGCGGCCCAGCAGCACAATGTCCTCACGCTCCGTTGTAAAACCTGCGAGCATCTTGCGCAAAGGCTGGTTGGCTTGTCGCACAAGTGCCGAACGCCCGATGAACTTTGTCTCGGACTTCAGTTTCACCGCCCAGCCAAGGCCCGCTTCAAAGGGCGTGTCATTTGGCGTGATGTCGGAGGACCAGGCGCGATAACCCTTTTCAAGGCGCAGCGATTCAAGGGCGCGGTAGCCTGCAAGTTTCAGTCCCTGTGGTTCACCTGCCGCCATGAGCATATCGTAAACTTCTGCGATCCCCGACTTCGGCACATGCAGTTCCCAGCCCAGTTCACCCACATAGGTGACGCGCAAGGCGCGAACACTTTGCCCCGCAATCATCAGCGCACGCGCTGTTGCAAAGGGAAAGCTTACATTGCCGAGCGGGTCATCGGTTACGGCGGCAAGAATGTCGCGGGCTTTTGGTCCCATCAGCACCAGTGTGCCGTAGTCCTCGGTGACATCGACAAGTGTGGCTTGGCGCGCCCGTGGCAGATGGTCCTTGATCCAGTGAAAATCATGGGTTCGAAAGCCGGTGCCGGTGACGATGTAATAGTGCTGCTTGCCAAGCCTTGTAACCGTGAGGTCGCATTCAATTCCGCCCCGTGAATTGAGCATCTGGGTATAAATGACGCTGCCGATGGCCCGGTCGATGCGGTTGGCACAGATATGTTCAAGCGCCTTGGTGGCGTGTTTGCCTGTGACTTCGAACTTGGCAAAGGATGACTGGTCAAACAGGCCCGCCGCCTCGCGCACCGCCCGGTGTTCGGCACCCACTGCGGAAAACCAGTTCTGACGGCCCATGGAAGAAATGTCCTTGGGCAAGACGCCAGCGGGCGCAAACCAGTTTGGTCGTTCCCAGCCGAGTTTCGACCCAAAGCTTGCGCCTTGTGCCTTGAGCCTGTCGTAGAGCGGCGAGACAATGGCGGGCCTGCCGCTTTGATATTCCTCATGTGGAAAGCCGACCGTGTAGTGTTTGCCATAGGCCTCAAGCGTGCGCGCCGTGACGAAGCTGCGATCATGGTGCAGATCTGAAAAACGCCTGACATCGACCGTCCACAAGTCCATGGGCGCTTCATTGCGCGCCACCCAATCGGCCAAAACCCAACCCGCACCGCCGCCAGCCGCGATGCCGAAGGCATTGAAGCCCGCACCAACGTAAAGATTGGCGCATTCCGGCTGGGCGCCAAGGATGAAATTACCGTCCGGCGTGAAGCTTTCCGGCCCGTTGATCATTTTCTTGATGCCGGTTTTTTCCAGTGCGGGAATGCGTTTCAGTGCTGCTTCCAGGTGTTGCTCAAAATGATCATAGTCGTCGTCGAAAAGCTGGAACTCGAAAGTGGCTGGTACATCGCCTTCCGTCCAGCTTTGCGGGTTTGGCT
>JANNFZ010000167.1:0-12115 GCA_031380375.1 Hyphomicrobiales bacterium | reverse complement strand
GCGGCTTCGAAACCGCACCACTGCGCAAACACAAACGTTGTGGGCAAGCAGGCGGACAGATTCGACAACTTATGACTGACGAACAAATAATTGAACTCGCTGACAACTTGGACTGTGGACTAAGATGTTTTGTTCACAAAGACTCAAAGACAATTGTGACAGTTCCAGATACAGTAAATAATCCAGACAGCGACTCCGAATATTGGGACGAATCAAATGATGAAATTGAAAACAATTTTGATAGTTACAGAAAAATACTGAAGGCAATTGCCGTTAGATGCCTGATTGTAGCCGACCTGGACTACTTGAGGGAAATTGGTTCGCAGTCAGTCAAGGCACTGCTTGTTGTCAATCCAGAAAAGGTGAAAAAGCGACTTCGTGATTCTGGCAGCAAGGACGCCGCCTTCCTCATGGCATCGGTCGATAGGGCTTTCAGTACTGGCGACTTGGAGGGTGCAAAAGAGGTTTGGAATTACATCAAGAACCGTTCGAGTTGTTTGAAACCTGATCTTTCTGATGAGGAAAGCCGTCTTCTGCAAAGGGAACTCGAGGCATTGGAGAACGAGGGAATCTATTTGTTGCGATGTCAGGAGTTGGAGAAGCTATTGCCTGAAGAGCACCGCTCAAAAAAAATCGAAATGCTGTTGGAATTCTTGTCCGAGAAGGATTGGCTGGCGCAACTTAAGGCAGTTCCAAATGCCGAGATTGATCAAATTTCCGAGTTTTTGAAGAGTGCGTAGCGCCGTATACTGCGCCC
Source organism: Hyphomicrobiales bacterium (assembly GCA_031380375.1). Taxonomy (GTDB): domain Bacteria; phylum Pseudomonadota; class Alphaproteobacteria; order Rhizobiales; family Aestuariivirgaceae; genus Aestuariivirga. Next base: position 11,358 of record JANNFZ010000167.1, on the reverse strand, counting down.
CTGCCCTTCCTAGCAAAGTTAGAATTCTTTTGACTTGACAACAATCCTATTCTGTGCCTATAAGCAGCACGTCCCCTCCCACTTGGGGTCCGGTTCATGACGGTGAACCTGGGCGGGCGGGGGCGGCAGGTCCGCGAAGGCTGGCAAACGTCGCCAGTCCCCCGGACTCCTGTACTGTCCCCGGCGGAGTACTACGGCTCCGTTCCCTATAGGCGGGCCAGGACTCACCCACGGTGCCTTTTGGTTGTAATGCGTGGAGGGCAGGCTGACTGAGGCAGACAGAATGCACATCCTGCCGGTTGTGGGCGCTGAGGAGCGCATTTTTACCGCCACTTTAAGCCAGTGGCATATCGCGTGAGCCAGCGCCCACGCCGTCCCTTCTCCCCCTCCACCGGCAAAGGCCACGGTGAACAAGGGCGGAGTTGTGTCTTGATGGCCGCCCCACCCCTTAATCCCCTCCCCAAGGGGAGGGGAACTCTGTTCAGGCGATCAACTTGCCGAAAAGCACCGTGGTGTCGCCCATGCGGTTCGAGAAGCCCCATTCATTGTCGTACCAGGTGAGAATGCGCACAAACGTGCCTTCCAGAACCTTGGTCTGGTCCATGTGGAAGGTCGAGGAGTTGGGGTTGTGGTTGAAGTCGATGGAGACATTGGGCTCATTGGTATAGCCAAGGATGCCCTTCAGCTTGCCGTCAGCCGCCGCCTTGATGGCCGCATTGATTTCCTCGACCGAGGTCTGGCGCTTGGCCACGAATTTGAAATCGACAACCGAGACATTCGGCACGGGCACACGGATCGAAGTGCCGTCGAGCTTGCCCTTCAATTCCGGAATGACGAGGCCGATGGCCTTGGCCGCACCTGTTGAGGTGGGGATCATCGACATGGCGGCAGCGCGGCCCCGGTAGAGGTCCTTGTGCATGGTGTCGAGGGTCGGCTGGTCACCGGTGTAGGCGTGGATGGTGGTCATGAAACCATGGTCGATGCCGACCGTGTCGTGCAACACCCGGGCCACGGGAGCAAGGCAGTTGGTGGTGCAGGAGGCATTGGAGATCACCATGTGCTCCTTCTTCAGGCCCTCATGGTTGACGCCGTAAACGACGGTGTAGTCTGCGCCATCGGCAGGTGCCGAGACGATGACACGTTTTGCGCCAGCGCTGAGATGCGCCGAGGCTTTTTCCTTGGTGGCGAAAATGCCGGTGCATTCCAAAACGATATCGATGCCCATGTCCTTGTGGGGAAGCTGGGAGGGATCCTTGATGGCCGTCACTTTGAAATTGTCGGAGCCAATGGAAATTGAATCGCCCTTGGTTGTGACTTCGTGGGGGAAGCGGCCATGCACCGAGTCATAGCGCAGCAAGTGGGCGTTGGTTTCAACGGGACCGAGGTCATTGACGGAAACGACATCAATATCCTGGCGGCCCGACTCATAAATGGCGCGGACGACATTGCGGCCGATACGGCCAAATCCGTTGATTGCGATGCGAACCTTCGCCATGAAATGCTCCTCGATTGCGTTGATTTCGGACAGCCTTATAGTGACTTTGCCCGGGCAGGAAAGAAAAAAATGAGGGGCGTACCTCAGTGGTAATTGCCTTGCGACGGTTTGCCCGCTGCGATCAAGGGTTCGCCGTTGCTAGATCAACGGATGATCGACCATCCGCTCCGCCAGACCCTGAACGACGAGCTGCACAGCAGACCAGGCATGGCGGTTACGTCGCCAGCCCGTATCACCCATCTGGCCTTCACCGTGTCGGATGGTGACAGCGACCCTCTTGCCCATGTCCGGCAACTTTGCGCCACGCTTGGGGTCAGGCCACCGGAACACGATGCGCAGCATCATGGCGTGGCCGTAGGCTCCGGACTGTTCAAATATGAGCGGCACAGCGAATTTTACCGGATCAGCGTCACGGCTTCAGGCGAAGGCCTGACCGAGGAGGCCATGGCGCGGCTGCCGCTCGGCTGGGTTGATCAATTGCCGGGCAAAAGGCTGGTGGCCATTCACACCCATATCCTCGCCAAAAAAAGCAAGCTGCCGACGCTTCAGCATATCATCCGCCATTTCGGCCATGACGAAGTGGCCTGTTCGCGCATTCACCAGGGACGCTCCACGGTGTGGAGCGATTTTCGCATCGGCAAGGACGGGTTTACCCGCATGCTGGTCCATGATGGCGGGGTGTCACCGGACCGCCTCGGACGACTGACACGACGCCTCCATGAAATCGAAACCTATCGCATGATGGCACTCTTGGCCTATCCGATGGCGCGCAACCTGCAAGGACCGTTGCGGACCCTGGAACTGTCCCTGTCGGAAGCCATTGACGCCATGTTGTCGGCGAAAGAAGCCGAAGACGATGCCGCCCTGTTGCAACGCCTCAGCATGATTGCGCGCGATGTGGAACGCATCTCAAACCAGACGAGCTATCGTTTCGCGGCGGCCAAGGCCTATGCGGCATTGGTGGACAAGCGCCTTTCTGAACTTGGCGAAGAGCGGGTGATGAATTTCCAGCGCTTGGGCATTTTCCTCGATCGGCGCTTTGCCCCGGCCATGGCCACCTGTCATGCGGTCGCCGCACGAATTCTCAGCCTTGCGGAACGCTGCGAAAGGGCTTCGAATTTACTGCGCACAAGGGTCGATATTGCCCTTGAGGGGCAGAACCAGAAATTGCTCCACTCGATGAACGAGCGGGCCCGGCAGCAGTTGATGCTGCAACAAACTGTCGAAGGCCTGTCGGTGGCGGCGATCAGCTATTATGTGATCGGCATTATCGAAAAGTTTCTTGGAGGCCTCGGCCATTCGCTGCCTTGGCTTACAACCTGGCCGACTGAACTTGTGGTCATCCCCGTGGTGATTGGGCTCGTGTGGTCAGGTGCCCGCATGATCAGGCGACGTATCACGAAGAACTAAAGCTTCGTCCACTTGCCGTTCTTGGTAGAGGATTTCACGCAAGCCTCAATGAACGCCATGCCTTCGACACCATCGGCGATGCCGGGGAATGATACGTCCTTGTCAGGCTTTTTGCCGACGCGGGCCGCTTTGATGGCGCGGGCCACCTCTGTATAAATATTGGCGAAGCCTTCGAGATAGCCTTCGGGATGTCCCGGCGGCACACGGGTGACACGGCCCGCTTCGGCACCGGAACCAGCACCACCGCGGGTGATCAAGCGCTTTTGCTCACCGAAGGGCGAATACCAGAGATAATTGGGATCGGCTTGCGTCCATTCAAGGCCGCCCTTGGTGCCATAGACCCGGATCTTCAAACCATTCTCATGGCCCGGTGCCACCTGGCTCGCCCAAATCATGCCCTTGGCACCGCCCTTGTAGCGCAGCATGATGTGGGCGTTGTCGTCGAGCACGCGGCCCTTCACAAATGATGTGAGATCAGCCGAAAGCTCAGCGGCGTGAAGGCCCGAGACGTCACACAAAAGCTGATAGGTATGGGTGCCGATGTCGCCAACGCAGCCACCGGCACCTGAGCGTTTTGGATCAGTTCGCCAGGCCGCCTGTTTCTGTCCGGTCTTTTCAATGGCCGTGGTCAGCCAGTCCTGCGGATATTCACCCTGTGCCAGGCGAATGTCGCCAAGCTCGCCCGCCGCCACCATGGCCTTGGCCTGCCGGATCATCGGATAGCCCGCATAATTGTGGGTGAGCGCGAAGATCACATTCTTCTTGCGCGCCAGAAGTTTTTCGAGCGCCTTTGCTTCTTTCAGATTGAGCGCCAGCGGCTTGTCGCAAATCACATGGATGCCCGCCTTGATGAAAGCCATGGCGGCCGGCACATGCACGTGATTGGGTGTCACGATGGAAACGGCCTCAATGCCATCGGCACGTTTGGCTTCCGCCTTGGCCATGGCTTTGAAGTCGGTGTAGATGCGGTCAGGTGCCAGCCCGAGCACTTCGCCTGAGGCTTTTGACTTTGCCGCATCACCTGAAAGCGCCCCTGCCATAAACTCATAGTGGTCGTCCATACGGGCGGCGAGGCGATGCACGGCACCGATGAACGCGCCCTGCCCGCCGCCAACCATGCCAAGCCTGATGCGACCGGTGTTTTTTTCACTGCGTCCTTCGATTGCCATGGTGCCTTCTCCTCAAATGCCCAGCATGCGCCGGGCCTTGCCCGCATCGACACTGCCGGCCGCGAAATCATCAAAGGCCTTGGCGGTCGTTTTGATGATGTGATGTTCAATGAAGGGTGCACCTTCCTTGGCGCCCTGTTCGGCATCCTTCAGGCAGCATTCCCATTCGAGCACCGCCCAACTGTCATAATTGTGTTGCGCCAGTGCCGAGAAGATAGCCTGGAAATCCACCTGGCCATCACCCAGCGAACGGAAGCGCCCGGCGCGATCGGTCCATTTCTGGAACGCGGAATAGACGCCCTGCTTGCCCGTTGGATTGAACTCCGCGTCCTTCACGTGGAACGCGCAAATCCGCTCATGGTAGATGTGGATGAACTCGACATAGTCCAGTTGCTGCAACACAAAATGCGAGGGATCGTAATTGATCCGGCAGCGCTTGTGGCCTTTGAGTTTTTCGAGGAACATTTCAAAGGTCGTGCCGTCCATCACGTCCTCACCGGGATGCAGTTCGAAGCCCACATCGACGCCTGCTTCGTCCATGGCATTGAGCAGCGGTGTCCAGCGCTTGGCCAATTCACCAAAGGCTTCTTCAATCAGGCCGAGCGGGCGCGGCGGCCAAGGGTAAAGGAATGGCCATGCCAGCGCGCCCGTGAACGAAACATGCGAGGTGAGGCCAAGGTTCTTCGACGCCTTGGCGGCAAGCTTCACCTGATCCTCGGCCCAGGCCCGGCGTTCCTTCGGCTTGCCGTGAACAGCCGCAGGCGCAAAAGCATCGAAGGCTTCGTCATAGGCCGGATGTACGGCAACAAGCTGGCCCTGCAAATGCGTGGAAAGCTCGGTGATTTCAACACCGTTCTTTTTGGCGGTACCCTTCAATTCATCGCAATAGGTTTTGGATTCAGCCGCCTTCTTCAAGTCGATCATGCGGCCATCCCAGGTCGGGATCTGCACGCCCTTGTAGCCGAGAGAGCCTGCCCATTTGGTAATTTCATCGAACGAGTTGAAGGGGGCCGCATCACCTGCAAACTGTGCCAGAAAAATTGCCGGTCCCTTGATATCTTTAGCCATGTGTATTCTCCCAGTGTTCAGCAGTAGCGATTGAGCAAATTCTCGAGACGTTCCTGCATGCCCGATTTCGGCTGCGGATTGATGTTGTTTTTCTCCACCCGTGCGGCAATTTTGTCGAGGCTTTCCTTGCCGGCCAGCATGGCCTTATTGTGCGGCGTTTTCCAGCCGCTGTAACGTTCATCCACAATGGTCATCAGCGTGGCGTCCTCGATCAGGGCGGCGGCGTTCAGAAGTGCTTTGGCACAGGCATCCATGGAACCGACATGGGCATGAATGATGTCATCTGGATCGATGGACTGGCGCCTGATCTTGGCGTCGAAGTTCAATCCGCCCGTGGTGAAGCCGCCGGCTTTCAGAATTTCATACATGGCGAGGGTGATTTCCGGCACGTCGACGATGAACTGGTCGGTATCCCAACCCGACTGGTAGTCACCGCGGTTGATGTCGATGGAACCAAAAATGCCAAGGGCCGAGGCCAGCGCAATTTCGTGCTCGAAACTGTGGCCCGCCAGAATGGCATGGTTCTGTTCAATGTTGACCTTCACATCCTTTTGCGCACCAAGCGAGGCGATCAGGGAATAGACAGTCGCCACATCATAGTCATATTGATGCTTGGTCGGCTCTTGCGGCTTTGGCTCGATCATGATCGGACCCTTGAAGCCGATCTTGTGCTTGTACTCAATGACCAGCGCCAGCATGCGACGGGCCTGTTCGAGTTCCTGGCCGATATTGGTGTTAAGCAGCGTCTCATAGCCTTCGCGGCCGCCCCACATGATGTAATTGGCTCCATCGAGGCCCTTGGTCACGTCCATGCAGTGCTTGATCTGGGCGGCACTGTAGGCAAACACATCGGGGTCCGGATTGGTGGCGGCCCCTGCCATGAAGCGGCGGTTGGAAAACATATTGGCCGTGCCCCACAGCAGTTTCTTGCCGGAACCCGCCATTTTCTTTTCGATGTATTTGGCCATCGCCGAGACATTGGCGTTGGATTCTTTCAGCGACTTTCCTTCGGGTGCGATGTCGCGGTCATGGAAGGCGAAGTAGTCGACGCCTGTCAGGTCCATGGCTTCGAACATGACATCGGCCTTCTGGCGGGCAGCCCCCATTTCATCGTTTGAATGATGCCAGGGGCGCATGAACGTGTCGCCGCCGAAGGGATCGGACCCCGGCCAGCAGGTGGTATGCCACCAGCACATGGCAAAGCGCAGGTGATCGGCCATGGCTTTTCCCATGATCAATTTTTTCTTGTCATAGTGGCGGAAGGTCAATTCCCTTTTTGATTTCGGGCCTTCAAATTTTACGGACTTCTTGGCTGTGAAGAATGTCATGACAGTTTGATCTCCTTGATGGCGGGATAGAGTTTTGTGTAGCGCTGATACTGGTCGGCATAGGCTTGTGACGCCCCCTTGTCGGGCGCGAATGTCCTAGCGATTTTCGGTTTCGCAAAGACCTGGCGAAAATCAGCCTTGGTGGCGGCAACGAGCCCCATGCGGGCGGCACCGTATGCGCCACCGACATCGCCCGCAGCTGGCAGATCAATGGGCATGTCGAGCACGGTTGCCATGATCTTCATCCACAGTTCGGATTTTGTGCCGCCACCCACTGCCATGAGGCGGTCGATGCGCGCTCCGCCTTTGCGCAGCGCCTGCAATGAATCGCGGAAGGCAAAGGCGATTGAATCAAGAACGCCAAGCGTCATGGCGTTGCGGTCGGTCTCGTGGCCAAGCCCCATCATCAGGCCACGCACCTGCGAGTCTCCAACGGGCGTGCGTTCGCCTGAGAGATAGGGCAGGAACAGGGTTGATGATGGCCCTTTGACTTTCGTGCCAAGGGTTTTGATCAATTGCGGGGCTGGTGTTTTCAAAATGCCGGAGAGCCATTCGAGGCTCGCAGTCGCTGACAGTATCACGCCCATCTGGTGCCACGTCCCGGGTGTGGCATGGCAGAAAGCATGGACCAATTCACCGGCATTGGGGCTGAAGCGGTCGTTCGACACAAACATGACGCCCGATGTGCCGATGGAAATGAAGCCTGCGCCATCAGTGACGGCACCAATGCCGCAGGCACTTGCGGCATTGTCGCCGCCGCCACCGGCCACCACCGGGCGCCTCGGCATGCCCCAGGCCTTGGCAACGGAAGCTGTCAATCGGCCCGTGTCATCGGTGCCTTCAAAAAGTTCCGGCATCTGGTCGCGGCGCATGTGTGATGCGGCGAGCAGCATGTCGGACCACTTGCGGTTCCTGATGTCGAGCCAAAAGGTGCCGGAACTGTCGGACATGTCAGAGCCGAAGGTTCCGGTCATGCGGTAGCGGATATAATCCTTGGGCAAGAGAACCTTGCCGACCTGTTCGAAAATTTTCGGTTCGTGCTTGCGCACCCAGACAAGTTTTGGTGCGGTGTAGCCCGCCAGCGGCACATTGCCGGCATGGGCGACGGCGCGGGGTTCGCTGGCCATAATGTCCTGGCATTCGACAAAGGAGCGCGCGTCATTCCACAGGATGCAGGGACGCAACACCTTGCCGTGCCTGTCAAGCAAAGTAGCACCATGCTGCTGGCCCGAGAGGCCGATGCCTTCGACGGTGGCAACAGCTTTGGGCTTGGCTTTTCGCAATTGCGCCACGACTTTGCCTGCGGCTTTCCACCAGTCTTCCGGGTTTTGCTCCGACCATCCGGGATGGGGCCGCGACACCTTCAAGGGCGACGAGGCCGAGGCAATTATTTTCTGCTTCTGGTCGATCAACACGCCCTTCACCGAGGACGTGCCGAAATCAAGGCCAAGATACATGGTGTTGTTCCTTCGTCACGGCAGATTGTCCTTGACGAAAATATCAACGGAGATGCGCTCTTGTGCCGCGATGATCGGAGCCTTGTCGCACATGGCCATCAACACGCGCATGGCCGAGCGCGCTTCGTGGCCCGCGTCCTGGCTGATCACCGCATCGATGGTGCCATCGAGAAGTGCTGCCCGTGTCGGCCCGTTCAATTCATGGGCGATCACCACAATGTCGCGGGCCCGGCCTTTGGCCTTCAAGACATCAATGATGCCTGTGGTGCCAGCACCAGCGACATAGAGACCGATCAAATCCGGATGGGTGTCGACGAGGCTTGCCGCGACGGCAGCGCTGCGCTCGGCATTGTCGCGTCCCTCGGCCACGGGCAATTGCTGCAAGTGGCCGTATTCGCTGCCCATGACTTGCGCAAATCCGAAATGGCGCTCGGCATGGTCGCGCAGTGCCAAGGCACCGGCAATGACGGCAACCTTGCCCGATCTGCCACCGAGATAACGGCCAAGCAAGGTTGCGGCGGTGCGCCCGGCTGCGGCATTTTCAATGCCGACGAAATGCCGACGCTCCGACCCCGGCACATCCGACACGAGTGTCACGAGCTTGGCACCGACTGCCATCAAGCGGTTGATGGCATCGCGCACGCGGGGGTGGTCGAGGGCCACCACGGCAATGCCGTCATAGATGCCGTTGATCTGGTCGAGACTGGCGGTCAGGGCATCGGCGTCGAAAACATCCGTATACAGAATATCGGTCTGCACGCGCTCAGCCTCGAGATGGCGGGCATGGGCGCTGATCTCGGCTTCCAGATTGCGCATGAAGAGATTGTCGCCGCGCGGAAGCACAAAACAGAACCTGTAGTGGCGCTTGCGGGCCAGGCGCACCGCCAGCTTGTCGGGCTTGTAATTGAGGGCCCTGACCGCCGCCTCGACGCGGTTCTGGTTCTTCGGGCGCACACTTGACCTCGCGTTGATCACGCGGTCAACCGTTGCCACGCTTAATCCTGCGCGCTCCGCCACATCTTCGATGGTGACCTTGGCCATGGCCAGCCTTGATACACCGGAGCCATATTCTGTCAAGAATTGACAGGCGCATGTCAGTTTGAATGACAACCATCAATTACACCGTCATTCCGTCCAAGCCCAAGCCATTGCAAGGCAATGGCGCAGGTGCGCGAGACGGAACCCAGCTTTCGTTCAATGCACAATGCTAAGTGACGTCATGGTTCAGAAAACTTCGATGTCAAAAGCAAAACCTGTCCTGCTTTCAGGCGGCAACCCGCAGATCACCAAAGCCGAAGGTGACGCGCCCGTACAGGCTTATATTGCGGTCATGCCAGGCTGGAAACGTGACATGGGGCGAAAGCTCGATGCGCTCATCACGGGTGCGGTTCCCGGTGTGCACAAGGCCGTCAAATGGAACACGCCACTCTATGGCAATGACAGCGGGAGCTGGTTCCTCAGTTTTCACTGCTTCACGAAATATGTGAAGGTGGCTTTCTACCGAGGCCAGTCGCTCACCCCCATGCCGCCCGGCCCGTCCAAATCCCAGGACACGCGCTATCTCGACATCCATGAGGACGATGGCTTCGACGAAGCGCAATTCACTGCCTGGGTGAAACAGGCGAGCCAACTGCCGGGGGAGAGGATGTGAGGGGTGATGAGGATCACGCGTGCGAGCGCGGCGTTTGCGGCCGCAAGGCACTTAGCCCCGCCTCGCGGCCACTATCGCCGCAACGTCGATTTTCTTCATTTCCATCATCGCATCGAAGGCGCGTTTTGCTTCATCGCCGCCAGTCGCCATTGCCTCGATCAAGACTCGTGGCGTGATCTGCCAGTTGACGCCCCACTTGTCCTTGCACCAACCGCACGCGCTTTCCTGCCCGCCATTCCCGATGATGGCGTTCCAGTAGCGGTCTGTTTCTTCCTGATCATCTGTTGCGATCTGGAAGGAAAAGGCCTCGCTTTGTTTGAACGCGGGACCGCCGTTGAGGCCGATGCAAGCCACGCCCGCGACTGTGAAATCCACCACCAACACATCGCCTTTTTTGCCAGCGGGAAAATCGCTCGGTGCACGGTGCACAGCACCCACAGCGCTCGCAGGGAAGGTCTTGGCATAGAAGCGAGCCGCTGCCTCGGCGTCCCTGTCGTACCAAACACAAATGGTATTCTTGGCTATTTGCATGTCCATTCCTTCATTGAGACAATAAGCTCGGCCTCGGCTTCAGCACCCTCGCACAAACAGCAAAACGTGCCTGGCGAAACTTCAAGCGGCCTTCTGTTTCTGCAGGATGGTTTCGCTGTGGGCATGGCATTCCCAACCATCAGTCCCTCGTATCCAGGTCGAGCTGTCGGCGGCGTGCATTTCTTGCAGTTTGCCATCCATCTTGACCTTCTGCCGAACAGTGTAAGCTATAATCGCCACGTCGGGCGCCGGCGTCGACACTTCGACGTCATCGAAGGCGTAGGATTCAAGCGTCCACTTGCCTTCTTCAGTCATTTTTTCCATTTTGCTTTTCGGGATAATCATGACACCCTGGGCGCCTGTTACCAAACTTGTTTTGCCGGAGAGTTCGGCGGTGCGAGTTCCGTCTTTCTTCTTCATTGCGTCCCAATAGGATTTCTCCAGAGCGACGATCTCGTCCTTGGTGGGCTTTGCATGATTGGACATTTGACTCTCCTTTGCTTTACCCAATAATAAGGGTTCGTCCTCCCGAAAGGTTCCCCGAAAATACGGATTGATTGACCATTTTTTGTTTTAAAGTGTGAAATCAATGCCTGCTCAAGAGACGGGCGATCGTGGGCAATCATGAAGACGAAGATCAGTAGCTCAAAGAAAGAAGAAGTCACTACTTCCCCCTCCTCTCTGATCGACGCGCGGATCAGTGAATTGGGGGATTGGCGGGGTGAGTCGCTGGCGCGGGTACGCAAGCTCATAAAAGAGGCTGTGCCAAGCGTCATCGAGGAATGGAAGTGGCGTGGTGTTCCGGTTTGGGAAAAAGATGGAATCATCTGCACCGGCGAGACTTACAAATCTGTCGTGAAACTCACTTTCGCCAAAGGTGCGTCATTGTCGGACCCCAAGGGACTTTTCAATTCCAGCCTCGATGGCAATGTGCGCCGCGCCATCGATATCCATGAAAACGACAAGATAAATGAAGAAGCGTTGAAGTCGCTCATTCGCGCCGCCGCAGACCTCAACACATCATCGCGCGAAGCCAAAGCCCCCGTCCGCAAGACCAAAGCTTGAAAAAATGGCGCGCCCGAAAGGATTCGAACCTCTGACCCATAGATTCGCAGTCTGAAACTAGCGATTTCGCATGCCTCGACACAGAGTCGTTTTACATGGAAGCGCTAATTGGGGCCCAGAATTAACAGCACTTTATCAGCGCAATAACTGACATCCCCGCAATCGCCCCGGAGTCATTCTTGCC
>JANNFZ010000136.1:0-2095 GCA_031380375.1 Hyphomicrobiales bacterium | reverse complement strand
GGTCAGCGCATCGAGCAAGGCTTGTGTGGGGTGTTCATGCTGGCCATCGCCGGCGTTGATCACAGCGCAGGTGACTTTCTGGGCGAGTAACTCGACAGCCCCCGAAGATTGATGGCGCACCACCAGAAAATCCGGATGCATGGCATTGATTGTCATGGCCGTGTCCAGCACCGTTTCGCCCTTGGACAGCGATGACGTGGACACCGCCATGTTCATGACGTCGGCGCCGAGCCGTTTGCCGGCAATTTCAAACGAGCCTTGGGTGCGGGTGGAGTTTTCAAAGAACAAGTTCACCTGCGTTTGGCCGAGCAACACCCGGCGACTGGCAGGCAGGCCCTTGCCCTGGTCGGCATAGGAGTTGGCGAGATCAAGGAGTTCGCCGATTTCGAGGGGAGACAAATCGCTGATCGCCAGCAGGTGCTGGGCTTTGAACAGGGCTGGCCGTGCGGTCAGGGATGTCATTAAAGCCGGGGCTTTAGGGGGAGTCTGGGCCGCCCGCAAGGGTGATGTGCCGCGAACCTGTGGACGATGAAGGGAACGGTTTATGCGCTGGGCGCGCGTGATGCGTCAGGCCGGGGCGACGAGGCGGGACAAGGCTGACAGCGTTCCATTAGACCCGCAAGTGATCGATTGAATGCACTGTCACCGTAATTCCACCGCAATTCTTGTCACCGTGATTCGGAAAGCAGCTTCATTTCCAGGCGATCGGAACTAAAACGTGACGTGTCACCGCAATTCCGCTAACTCAACGGCCTCTAGAGGACATTGATGGGTTTCGACAAGATATTCGGCTACGTAACTGGCGCGGTTTCCGTCGCGTCATTTGTACTTCTGCTGATCCCATACTTCGAGAAATACAAGACTCAATTGAGTTACATCTTTGTCTTTTTTGCCGGTCTATGTGCTGGCGCGGTAGCTTCGACTTTTAGTCCGAGCTCAGTTAGTGTGAGTTTCGAAGGCTCTCTGTTTCAAGGGTTCCTAGTAGTCGCCGCCATCGCATCGGCATCGGTTGCCTTCCTAATAATTGTTACAACCGCAATAGCCAACGATGTTTCACCAGTTCGCACGGGGTCAGGCAGTGCAGCTGTTGGGCTTTTTCTTATTTGCACGCTCATGTTTGGATTATCTTCCTGCGAAGTACCTAACAGTCGTGACCGGTTGGAAACAGGAGAACTGCTTACCTTGTCTAGCTATTACGAAGGAATTGGTAATGTTGAAGCAGCCGTAGGTTATTTGGAAAGAGCCATTGCAAGAGAAACTGCCATGCGTAATGGGAGTTCGGATCTGGGAAACGTATTAGTCCAGAAAATGTCTGACTTACTTGCACGCAGAGCAACTGGAACAAAAACGCCGGGGGACAACGAGAAGCTTCCTTAACAGGATAACGGTGACAGTGCATCCCTTCACAAACTATCCGTCAACGGAGCACTCTGAAAAAACCGGATGAAATTCAGCCATAGCTGCTTATCAAGTTCTGAGATCGTGGTCTGGAGCCCAAGGTCAGCAAAACTGGTGACGCCATGGTTGGCAACACCACAGGGCACAATGCCGTCGAAATGGCTGAGGTCCGGATTCAGGTTGATGCTGATGCCATGGAACGTCACGCCATGACGGACGCGGATGCCCAAGGCGGCAATCTTGTCCTCACGGCAAGGCCGTTTCACCCAGACGCCGACACGGTCTTCGCGGCGTTCCCCAGCGATGTCGAAAGCGGCAAGTGTTGCGATGATCCAGGCTTCGAGTGCCGCCACAAAGGCGCGCACATCATTGCCGCGGGTGCGCAAATCAAGCATGACATAGGCGACGCGCTGGCCGGGGCCATGATAGGTATATTGCCCGCCGCGACCCGTCTGAAACACCGGGAAACGATCCGGCGTGATGAGATCGGCGGGATTGGAACTTGTGCCTGCCGTATAGAGCGGTGGATGTTCCAGCAGCCAGACAAGTTCGTGGGCACGGCCTCGCGCGATTGCTGCGACTTCCCGTTCCATGCGGGCGATTGCGTCCTCATAGGTCACAAGTGCCTTTGTCGTTTCCCAACGAACAGGAGCCGCTGATACGAGGCTGGTTTTGATGTCGGAACGCTTCACCATGG